>JAHILT010000015.1 GCA_018896875.1 Patescibacteria group bacterium | reverse complement strand
CCTTCTTGATCTATTTTTAAATACAATATTTATTCAAATCGTCTAATAAAGATGTTATTACTAGAACGCTCAAGAGTCACAGAGAGCTAATATTATTTGCGGGGATGGGGGTAAGGCAGGAAAAGATCGACGGAAGGGCTTATATAAAGAAAGAGCTCTTTAAAGGTAACAGTTCTATTTATGATCCTTCTTATATTATGTTAGTACTAGGGTGTCATGATAAAAATGATTTTACTCTTCTTTAAATTTATTTATCCTTTTTTCCATCATTATACCCTTCAATATAAAGTAAATCATTAAGATATTTTGGTCTCAATCCATCGACTCCATCATTATACCCTTCATCATAAGTATAAGCATCTTCAAGACCCTCTTCATATCCTTCCTTTTCTTCTTTACTATTCCAAAACGAAGAAGGGGCTTCATTCCCTTCCCAAGCATCTTCATAACCTTTGTCGTAATTACTATCATTATTACAACTAAAAAAAAATAATCCAATTATACTTATAGATAAATAAACATATTTATTCATGATTACTCCTTTGATTTCCTCTGAAAGCCTTCAAAGATCCAGCCCATGGATTTTGTAACAAGCAGCGATATACTGAAGGTTAATAGGATCAAAGGAAAAAGAATAAAAAATATGCTCAAAATGAGAGTACTAAAATCACTATAACTAACACAAATCATGATAAAACCAACAACAAATACAAATAAAGCAAGAATAATTCCAAAAACAATCCCTATCCGATAAAGACCTCTTTTAATATTATTTTTGTCATTTACCATTGCTTTTAATAAATAGAAAGCTTTCTTTATAATATCTGGATTAACAGCCTCTTTTGCGTTTCTACTCTTTAAATTAGGTGTATTTAATAATAAATTAGACTTTATTTTTTCATATTCCTTTAGGGATGTTTTTTCAAACTCTGGCCATTTTTTTAATAAGAATTGATAAGAACTACTTAGGGATTCTAGGTTAGTAATCATCCTCAAGGAATTGATATCTTTTAAATATTTCCGTATCGATTTTAATCGAGGTTCTAGTTGTATATTGATCTTTCTTAACTTAATACTATTTATATACCACCAAACATATAGAGCAGCATAAGTTATAATTAAAAATAGAATACCTTGATTATATCCTTCAGACAGCAACTGTTTTATATCTGCAAGAAAATATAAAGGTCCTAATACTAACCACCAAGTTAATAAAAGCCATCCATGTTTTTCATAAGCACAATGATAAATCAACCAACATCCAATAAAGCTTGCAAAAGTTTCACCAAAAAGCTCAGGTGTTACAGTGCCACGTAGAGTACAAATTAAAAGCAATAAGAGAGGAAATCCTATATAATTTACAAAAGTAGCTATTAACCATTGCTTTCGTATTTTTTTTTCTTCAGAAGTAAAATTAAAGAGTTTAGACATATTTTATTTTTAACCTATTTAATCCGATTTAAATATTGATGATAGAAAAATATAAATAATAACTAATCCTGTACTCACAACAAGCGAAATTGCCCCCCATTCTATTCCAAATGCATTCCATATAATAATTGCAAATCCAATACCCGCAAATAATCCAATTCGTGAAAAAATATTAGATCCTATTAAAATGAAACACCACATCCCCCATTTTGGAAGAAGTAATATCCATGTATGTAAATCACTAAAAAATGTATTAAGCCAGTTATAAACATCCATCAAAAAAGCCTTAAAATATTAATTCGTTTTTAATTTAAGAATTAATTCTGCCTTAATTTTTAATTAATAAACAATCTAAAATTAATTTTACATAAAAAGTAAATTTTTAATTTTAATAATTAAGTTTTTTAGATTTTGACTTATACAAATAAAGACATTAAACTATATCATTAAGCACTGAAACTTTAATTACATTAGTACTGTTAAAATTATGAAAAAAATATTTAAAATATTAGAACGTATATTCATAATCACAATTAGTCGGTTTCTAGGATATTATTTATTTGATAAATATCGATCTAATAAAAAAAAAGAAAAAAGATCTAATAAAGAAGTTATATCATCAAATAATATCTCTCATGGGAAGTAATGGAAGAAATAATTCCTATTTTAATAACTATTGTAGTTGGGCTTTGTTGTTATTTATTCCAAAACATTGAGCGAGTAGATTATAATAAAAATTTTAGATATCTGTGGGATTTAGAAAGTATTAATCAAACATATTTAAAATTAAAATCTAATGAACCTGAAGCTAATCTAGCAAAAATTCATGATGCATATGTCAAATCTAAGCAGAGACTTTTAAACAAATCCACTCTCGAATCTAAAATTAAAATTTATTTTTATGAAATTGAACATAATT
>JAHILT010000014.1 GCA_018896875.1 Patescibacteria group bacterium | reverse complement strand
GATGGAACGGCGAGAACCAGCTGATGCAACTCAAGATTGAGGCTTAGTCGAATGTCAGGACAAGCTTTCCAAGTCTTTTCTTTGGGAAAAGGCAGGAGCTTGACAGAAGGCGGCTTATCCTTCCCTACGTTTTTCTTTTTATAGAAGCTTTCTTTATTAGCTTTAATTTGTTTTTGATTGATTAATTGCTTTGTTTAGCAGAGGCAAGTGTATAATAAAGTTTAAATATTATATAAATAAAGATATTATTGAGGTAAATAATCATGATAAGATATTCTTTAGGAATGAGAATAAAACCTATAAAAATTAGAGGATTTGGTTTACAAAAAAAAACAAAAAGAAGTCTAGGAAAAAATGATAAAGACATATTATATCTACGAGCTAAAAAGAAATGTGAAGGTTGTGGGAAAAAACTGGACCAATCTGAAATGCAAGTAGGACATAAAACTGCTTATTCTAAGGGTGGAGCTACAACTTTAGCAAATTCAGCTTGTTTGTGTTATAGGTGTAATAAATTACAAGGAACTGGAAGTTTAACAACTTTGAAGAAAAAATTAGCAGGAACATATGGAAAAAGAACAAAAAAATCTACTAAAAAGAAAGCTACAACTAAAAAGAAAGTTACTAAACGTAAACCTATAAATCCTTTTGGAATTCAACCAATCAAAATGCCTAAATCAAGATTATTCTAAAAACTAACTCTTGTTCTTCTTTGTGGTTTCCTTTTTGCTTTAAAACTTACAGTTTTTCCACTGCTCGTTTTGAAAGATACAGGTCTTTTAGTTTTGGTTTTTTTCCTTTTTGCTAAAAACGAGGGCATAATTAAGTATTAGAAGGAATAGTATAAAAATTTTGTGTTGTGTACATCCATTATTTAGTCCCAGAAAAAATTAACATTAAAAATAAAAAGATAATACAAAAAGCGGCTTATCCTTCCCTACAATTTTCTTTTTAGAAGTTTTCTTTAGTTTATTTTTATTGTTTTTTGGTTGTTAATTAGATTATTTGAAAATCTTAACCGTTTTTATATTATCTTCTCTTTCTGTCCCATATTTTATATGATATTGAATTCCTTTTTTTGAACAGAATTTTTTAATAAGTTTTGCACAAGAGTTATAGAATTCTTTATTTCCATTATAATGTGAAGCAATAACATTATAGTTTAATTTTCCAAAAACTATTTTATCAACAAAAGAAATTGAATTTAAAATTGTAAGAAGTTCTTGTTTCACTATATTTGGTGTTGGATAAGGTTCAATACTCACCCAAGTTTTTAGTCCTTTTTTATGAAGTTCTTTTAAAGCATTTATTCTTCTTTTATAAGAGGCACTATAAGGTTCAAATTTTTCCTTAAATTTATCATCTAAAGAAACCAGTGTAATTCCATATTCATTATTTACCCCATATGTTTTTTTATCAATTAATTTTTTAGGATAAATCCCTTTTGTTAAAACAGTACATCTAATTTGATCTTTATTAAGTCTTTTAATAATTTTTAGAGACATATCTTGGATTTCTTTGTAATCATACATAAATGGATCTGTCATAAAACAAAGATGAACAAATTTAATTTTATCTTTATATCTAGGAATCTCTTTATCTAATAATTCAAGAGCATTTTCTACTAATTTAGGTTTACACCAATCAAAATAATTTTTAATCCTACCATAACGTTTTGCCATTTGCATAGCATAACAAGGGAATTTACAACCATGGGAACATCCTTCTACATGATTTAAACAAAAATCTGCATATTCTACATCACTTTTATAAAGTAAACTCTTTCGAAGTATTTTTTTCATATTGTCCTCTTTTATTCAATTTAAATAGAACTAAGACTATTTATATTTTTTTACTAATGAAAATTTGAAAGTTGACATTGCCTTTTCTTTAAAATATCTAGTGCCATCTCTACTGATTTATCTGAATTTGATTCTATTTCTTCTTTTGCTTTATCTATAGCTCTTATCCAACGATTCCCTGTTGACGTTTGACGAGTAATAAAAAGCATATGATAACAAAAACCATGTTTAGCTGATTTAATTTTTATAATTTTTATAACAGTTTTAGGACGTTCTTTTAGAATATTCTCACAATAAACTTTGACAATATTATCAGTACTTGTTGCATTTTCCCAAGAATTATTACCAAAAAACCTATTTAATTTTTCTCCTTCACTTCTATTTGCTTTAGCTAAACCTATGTTTCTTTGAATTTGACTACTCATTAAATTAAATAAAATATCATTGCTATTATCAAGAACTTTACTCATCGATTCCCATTCAAATTCCATACAATCGGGGTCTATAAAGAATAAAGAATATGCTCCTTTTTCTTTTGTTTTATTTAAGATTTCATTTAAGCAGTCTTCATAAGGTTCTTTGTTAATTATTAAATTTGGATTTTTTAAAGAGGCAAGTCGTAAAGCTAAAGCTTCTGAACGTTCTGGATGTTTAGAGTCATATTGACAAAATTCCATACTAGTATATTTTTCCCCATGATTTAAGGCAGCAATAAGAGGCGATCCTATTAAGAAGTCGTCTTTATTTTTTAATTTATTAATTCCGGATCCTGCAAATAAATCAATAAAATACATTTTTTTAAAAGAAGAACCTTTAGATATCATATTTACAATAATTATTGAACAAACATCTAAAGCATAATTTAATAATACTAATTTTAAAGGAGTCCATGTATTAAACTCATTATAAATCTCAGGTTTTATTTTGATAATTTCATCTATCTCTTTTTTAAATTTAGAATTAGTAATCTCTATTTTGGCAATTTGTTTCTTCAACCATTCTATACCTGTTAGTTTTTTAACCATAATTTTTTCCATTTTTATTACTTTATAAATTCTTTGTATGCTTGTCAAGTGGCAAGTAGTCTCCTTATAAACTCTAGCTATATACAGGATATAGCTTATATAATTTTAAAGTAGAGCTTAGCACTCCACTTTCACAAGCGCAAATCCTGTAGGATAAACTAAGCTTTTATTTTCTTCGAATTATTTGTCAGTCTCAGAATGTAAAATTTCATAAACAATTCCGTTAGTCAAATCTAAGACATCACATCTGCCACCAGTCTTAAATTTAGCTTCACAAAGAAACTCATGCTTATTCTCTTTCAAATCCATACAAAGCTCTAATTTCTTCATGACATGCTCTTTGCTTTCGCCAACATACCAACGCAAACAATTCCGCAGAGAGCCGATTCTGTTTGAAGTTTCTATAAACTGTAAATTGTCATTCACTGCAAAAAATTTGTTTCTCTTTTCTCTTTGATTAATCAAATGTTTTTTATAACTTCTAAGCTTATTTCTATAAGCCCTGTCTTTTATCTTTTGTAATTTTTCTTCTGAATACATTTTTTTCCTCCTGAGGTGAAGCCCCTTTTCTTATTACCTTTGGAATTGTTCACAAAGAGGGTTTGGCAACAAAAAACAAAAATAAAGCTAAAAACAAAACGGAAGGGTTAAAATTAGGCTGACGTAAGGAAGACGTTTTTATCACTTACGTTTTAGCGGCTAAACCCTTATTTCCCGTTAAACGCAACAAAGCTAAAATTGCAACGGCTACAAAGAAATTATAAACTCGATATACACTGAGTGTTTAAAGTCACGATGGAACGGCGAGAACCAGCTGATGCAACTCAAGATTGAGGCTTAGTCGAATGTCAGGACAAGCTTTCCAAGTCTTTTCTTTGGGAAAAGGCAGGAGCTTGACAGAAGGCGGCTTATCCTTCCCTACGTTTTTCT
>JAHILT010000013.1 GCA_018896875.1 Patescibacteria group bacterium | reverse complement strand
ATCTTAGAGAAAATCTTTGAAAAAATTAATAATGCCAAAAAACTCTCATCTCCATGTAGTTCTGGAAACTGATTTTTTACTGATGTTAAAAAAAGAAGCTAAAGAAAGGTCGATTAGTGTTTCAGAGCTTTGCAGGATTAAACTCCAAAAGACCTTGCAGTTAGACAGAATTGAATTTATTGTTAAAAAAATTTTGGAGAAAAATGAAGGAAAAAATAAAATTTAATCAAATAATTCATGGGGATTGTGTTAAATGTTTAAGAAATATGCCAAATAATTGCATTGATTTAATTCTTACTGACCCGCCTTATGGAGATAATGTTGCATATGGTTGGAATAATAAAAAAATAAAAAATAACAAGAATCCCCTGATTAATTGCCTGGCATTGGCAGAGTTTTACAGGGTTCTAAAAAAGAACAGCAGTGTCTATCTTTTTACAAACTGGAAGCATTATCCTTTTTTGACTGAGTTTATTTTAAGATATACTAAATTTAAGATTCGTCATCTGGTTGTCTGGAAAAAACATAATTTTGGTTTAGGCTGGGCTTTTAGACATCAGTATGAATTAATTTTAGTTTTAGAAAAAGGAAAGCCAAAATATCATTTAACAAATTTTTCTGATGTTCAAAATGCAACACATATTAACCACAATAAAGAAAATCATCCGCATGAAAAGCCAGTTGATTTGTTAAAGAAGATGATTGAGCATAGTTCAAAGGAAGGGGATATAGTTTTGGATCCTTTTTGCGGGAGCGGGTCTGTTTGTATTGCTTGCCAGGAAATGAAGAGGAAATGGATTGGGATTGAGTTGGATGAGAAGTGGGTTGGGGTTGCTGGGAGGCGAATAATTATTCAATAGAGATAACTTTTTTATTAAAATTTGGGATAGATATTTTTTTGAGTTCTTTTAATCTGATATCTAATTCTGATGATTTTTTTTCTTCAAAATCGTTAAGAATTTGTTCATAACTTGAATCGAGGCAATTCATAGACTTTAATTTTCTTAAAGCTAAAAATGCATCGAAGCAAACTCTCTTAAATAAATCTTCTTTATGATAATATTTTATAGTTCTCAATGACCAATAATCAACTTCGTCTTGATTAAGGATATAATCATAACAAAATCTTAGAAAAGCACTAAGATTTTCATTATTAGGCATTTCAAAAATATTTTCTTTAAAATAGTCTAATTCTCCATTTATGTTTACGCTTCCTATCATTCTTGTAAGACAAGCATAACACTTACCACAATTTTTTCCCCATCTTGACGTGATACATGAATGTGTATTGGAAAAAAGATCTTCTTGAGGAGTTATTTGCATTACTTCAGTTTTAGTTAAATTTTCAAATGGAGTAATAACTTGAATATTTTTCTTCAAAATAATTTCAATTATTTTTTTTGCTGTTTGAAGTACAGTTGGATGTGTAGTATATGTAATAGTATCTAGTGGGGAAAATTTTGGTTGATACATTGTTGCACCACATTCACTAATTATAATTTTATTAGCAGAATGTAAATGGGCTGAAATACCTCCATATAGAAGATAAAGGAAACCCCTTGTTTGTGAATATCCTAATCCCATTGCTGGTGCGAGATATTTCTTAAGCATAATCTCCTTTTTTGATAAAATATTTTTGTTAATCTTTTTAATTAATTCAGTGGTTCTTGTCATATCTTGGTGGGCAATAAATGCTCCTACAACATCTGGAAATATGTTCTTTGATAATAATATGCCTGTTGTACTATCAATACCTCCCGAGAATAAACAAATTACACTAGATTTTACTTCTTTATTTTCAAAAGGTTTTGTTACCTTTAATTCTTTTTCTTCCAAAACAAAATTAGAATTATGATACAACACATCCAAGATAAGATTATTTAGCAGTTTACAAATTTTTTCTTTTTCTTTTTCTGATATTTTCACATAAAGATTTATTTTAATTGGATTTGGTATTTTTTCATTATTTTTTATTTTTTTTTCTAGCATAAAAATGGTATTTGCAATATGATATATTGAAGCTATAGTATTTTCTCTTAACATAAATTTCATAAGTTTATTTGGAGAGCCATAGAATATATTTTTTTTCATATTCTAAACACCCAATACCTGTTTATTTGCTTCAATTTTCCTTTTATTAATCTCAGAGGTATCCATATTTTCAATTTTTGAGTAAAGTTTTTCTTCAGATGAAATATTATGGTCACTAATAAGTTTGTTTACATATTTAGATGCAATAATCTTAGCCAACTTTCTGATATCTAAGGATGAATGACGTTTATCATTTGCACTTGTCCTATTATTTTTTTCAGTTAATTCATCTGAATATTTTAACTCTTTCAATAGTTCAACAAAATTTTCAATTTCTAACTCGATATACAATTTTTTTGCTTCTTCAAATGGATTTGAATTAGAAGTGTTACTCACATTTACCACCCCTAATAGTTTTAATAGCGTTATTAACAATTAAGGTATCAATTTCCTTGGGCACAGATACATTTTGCTTCTTTTTTATTTGTTGCCATACTTTTGATATATCTCTTTTTAAAGCGATATCATCCTTCTTTTCTCTAAGCTCTTTTATATTTCTTAATATATGGGGGGCAAGTTTTGTAGCGTAAGAATGGAAACTGACGGCTTTTTTAGAAGAGAAGAAGACTTCAAGTGTTTTTTGGGCAACTTTTGTAGGTTCTTTTGCATCAAAGCTATTTTCTAATTCTTTAAATTTTTCTTTAGTTTCCTTTGAAGAACCTAATAAATTTCTTAAAGGATATGATTTTCTACCTCCCATTTTAATTTCCCTCGTTATGTGCAAATAATGCATTTATATTGTTTTCAAATTTGTGTTCGATGTTGAGTAATTTTTTTTGAATACATAATCCAATAATGATAAATAATAGTAAGCAAATTTGAGACAAAATTATAATTTTTGGATCATTTTTAATAATTAATATTAAAGTGCCAAAGACAAATAGAAAAATAAACAAAAAACCAAAAAAAACTTTCTTTTTTTCATTAATAGATTTCCAATCCTTTAAGACTAAATAATTTTCCTTCAATTTTTTGAAAGCTTCAGTACTTCCTGGCTTTAATTTAGTACCTCTAATAAGGCTTATTATGTCTTTTGTATATATTCCTGGATTTTTATATTTTGTATGAAGTACCTTTAAAAGTTTTTTATAGTTTGAATATTTCATGGAAATTCTTCCGCAAAAAGATAATTCTGCTTGAATAATTCTTCTAGAGAATCCGAAAAGTTTATCGCTCCATCCAAAGGCAGCGATAAATAATCCCATTGCAGAAGTTATATATATTTCTCCCACCATATAAAAAAATAAGAATGTATTATTTATAAATATAGGTTTAAAAGTGATTAATTCAATAAATTTCGACCGAAGAGAGTTTATTATAAATAATCTTCTAATCAGGATAAAAACAACAAATTTAAATAAAATGGGGTAGTTTAAGTTTTAGAGAAGAGATGTTGGGAATCATTAACCACAAATAACTACAACACCTCATCACTCCACCCGAAAAATCATCTCGCCTTTGTTGACTGACTGCCCCATTAATTTAGCAATAGTTTTCATCTGATTCTCTAAAATTATCAGCCTTTCTTTCATTATCTCGTTTTCTTTTTTGGAGTTTGATAATTGCTTTTCAATCTCAGTTTTAGTAATATCAACCAGCAAATCTTCTTCTTGGATTGTATCTCTCATTCCCAGCATCTCGCTGTAGTAGTGGATTTTATCTGACTTTTTCCATCCAAATCTGAATTTTAAGGCAGATTCAGATTTATATCTTGGAAGCCAATAACAGCATGAGCAGTGCCTAAAATCATACATTGTCAAATCAGAATATTTTTGCCCTGCAAGACTCTTTTTGTCTCCAAAAACCCGCTTTGCAAGTCTTTTGAGATATTGATTAACAGATGGCGGGCTTATTTTAAATAAATAATCATCATATTGAAGATTCTTAAATTTAATATGCTCTCTTAGTAAATCCGAGCAAAGCATCAGCTTAATCCTTCTGCCAAAAGTTTTGGAGACCTCATCTCTGATATTTAATTCTTTGCAGTCCTGAATCAAATCAGATACTTTAATATTT
>JAHILT010000012.1 GCA_018896875.1 Patescibacteria group bacterium | reverse complement strand
GAATTTTTTTTCTTGAAACTCTATAAAGAATAATCATAAATGCAAGAAAATTGTTATTAATTTTTTAAAAAATATTTTCTTTTTATAAATTTATATGTTGAGCCTAAAAAGGGTCTTAACAAATTTTTTAACAGATCGATTAAAAATTTTCTTTGAAATATTTTTTTTAAAAAACTAAAGCCAATTCTTTTAAGTATTATAAAAAATAACTTAGGGTGTGTTAAAAAATAAATATCAATAAGTGGGAGAGTAAACACTGCATCTGATTCAAAAAATTTATCTTTAATATCTAGAAAGTTTGTTTTTTGAATTAGAGCGAAAAAAGCTGTTAGAACTTTTTTTTGTTCTTTCCAGATATTTCTTGAAACTGAATAAGAATTTGGGTGAATTCGTAAAAAGGCAAGCCTTTTATGTACATAACAAAATCCATATCGAAATGCAAGAATATATAAAGAAAACCAATCGCAGTGCCACTTTAATTCTTTAGGAAAGCCCCCAATTTCTAAAAGGTATTGTTTTTTCATAATAGAGGTATGCCCGGGAATAAAAAACCCCTTTTGCGATATAAGAGAAATATTTTCTGCTGAAACATATTCAGGTATATTCGATTCTGGATGAATAAATTCACTATCGAATTCTTCATTTTGTTTAACAAAAACAGCAATTGAACAAACTAAGCCTGCCATTGGGTATTTTATCAGAAGTTTCGAAGATTCTTCATAAAAATTTGGCGCAAGATAGTCGTCGGGTGAGAAAAAATGAATATATTCTCCACTAGCAAGAGTTAACCCAAGATTTATATTGTGATGCACACCAGAATTGTGTTCATTTTGATGGAACTTAATAAAAGAGAATTTTTTTTCATATTTTTTTATAATTTCTGCGCTATTGTCAGTAGATTTATCATCGATTATTAAATATTCATAGGGAAGAGATGTTTGATTAACAACAGATTCTAATGCACGTTCTAAATATTGTGCATAATTATAATTAATCATTATTAAGCTGATTTTAGGTTGGCTCACAAGAACGCCCTGGTTTAAAAATAATATTTATTTTTGATTAATACTTGGACAAAAGTATGCTTATAATTTAGAATTATTTGCAAATTTATTCTAGATAATGGAGTTTTTTTTACATAAAAAAGAAGGTTATTTTAGATATAAAAACGTTAAAAAATAGAAGTGTTCTTATAAATTTATCGGTTAAATGAGAAATATTAGATATGATATTTGGAAAAAAAATAAATAAATTTATTAATTGGTTTAATAAATATTTTAGGGATTCTTTATTTCAAGCTATTGTTGGTGAAAAGAAGAGAAATTTACTTTTTTTTATATTAAGTATAATTCCAAATTTTGTAGCAGCCTTAATGGAAGGGCTTTCATACGGATGTATATTAATGGCCTTTCAAGTATTTGGTGGAAATGGAATAAATTTTAATGCAAACAAATTATATAAATTATTTGGTATGATGATTGGCCATTTGTCACAAAACAGGCAATTTTTATTTTTCCTTTTTTGGGCTTTAATTGTTCAATTCTTACGAAGCGCTTTAATGTTTGTAGCTCAATATATTGTTTCGTATGTATCTCTTAGGATTTCAACGGATTTGCGAAATAGGATTTATAGACAGATGTTTAACATAACGTATCCGTTAATAAGTAGATATAACACTGCCGATTTATTAGAATATCCGAACACTCCAAATGTGATTCCTGGGATGTTATTTAATTTAAATGCGGCATTATCTTCAGGTTTTCTTATTATTATTGCTTTTTTTTGCATGATGAAAATAAATGTAATTTTAACGTGTACTACCATTTGTATTTTTTTAGTAATATATTTAGGTTATAACTGGTTAATAAAGAAATTCCAAACATTTTCAATGGACCTGTCTGACAAAAGTATTAGCTATGGGGCAAAAGCTTTACAATTTGTAAATGCAATTAAACTTGTTCATATTTTTTCTAAACAAGAGATCATTTTAAATAGTTTAAAAAAATATCTTCAAAGTTTGGCATATTTTAACAATAAAATTAACTTTTGGCAGGCTGTTATAAGCACTCTCGGAGAGGTTATTGGAATAGTAGTAATCTCAATTTTGCTTTTTGTTGGGGTAATTGCACTACATAATCAGACGACATATTTACCAATGCTATTAGTATTTATTACTATAGCATATAGAGTTTCAATGCGGATGCACTTATGTATTAGCAGTGCAACTCAAATTGCAACGCAAGCCGGTGGTTTTAAAAGATTAAGAAAAATACTTAGTACAAAGGGGAAAAGATTTATTTCACAAGAAGGAACAGAGATTAAAACTTTTAAAAACTCCATTTTTTTAAACAATATTTCATTAAAATATAGAGGAAGAAAGGTTTCTGCTATTAAGAATTTTACTTTTAGTCTAAATAAAGGAGAGACCATAGCTCTTGTGGGTAAATCTGGAGCAGGAAAGTCGAGCATTGTAGATGTGTTATTAAGGTTATATAAAATTACTGAAGGGGAAATATTATTAGATGGTACTAACATTGATAATTTTAAAATCAATGATTATAGAAGATTATTTGGCGTTGTATTGCAAGATGTAGTGGTTTTTCCAGATTCTATTGAAGAAAATATTAGGTTTGGCTCGTTAGACTACACGAGTATTCAAGTTGAGACTGCCGCAAAATTAGCTGGAGCACATGAATTTATCATGAAGTTACCAAATAAGTATAAAACTTTAATAGGAGAAAAGGGGCACAGATTATCAGGAGGGGAAAGACAAAGGATATCCTTAGCTAGGGCATTATTAACTGATCCACAAATATTAATTTTAGATGAAGCAACCAGTCAATTGGACAGTCATTCGGAAAATATTATTCAACAAGCTATAGATAAAATACGCAAAGAAAAAACAATAATTATTGTAGCGCATCGTCTTTCGACAATTAAAAATGCAGATAAAATTTTAGTTTTTGAGAGCGGTTCATTGATTGAATATGGTGAACATGAAAGTTTATTATCAAAAAATGGACTATATGCATATTTTTGGAAGATGCAATCTAAAAAAGAGAAAAAAGAAGAGCTTATTTTAAATTGATTTAATCAAATAATTTATTTTTATAAGTAGTGATTGTACCAACTTGAGAAATATCAAACATAAAATCTTTTGATTTATCGATTTTTATACTTTCAGAATAAATCAGTTTGATTCTAGGTAAAAAATCGTTAGATATAGCTTGGATTGTTTCGAACTCTGCGTCTTCAATATCAATTTTAAGAATATCAATTGTATTGTGTTTAGAAAATATTTTTTCTAAAACAGTATTGATAGAAAGGCAATCAATCGTAATTGTTTTGTTTGAATTCAAATATAAACCGCAATATCTTCCGGTAGGTTCTATTCCGAAACTCGCTTTTTTTGTTGTGCTGGAAACTGCTTCCTTATTAATTTCGACTCTTTCGTTTAAGTTATTTATTAATAGATGCTTAGACAACTTGTTTCTGTTTTCACCATAAGGTTCATAGGTATAAACTTTGCAGTTAGAGTTCCTTGATAAAAAATACATGCAGGAAATGCCAATATTTCCACCTAAATCAACGATGCATTTTATGTTTGTAGAAGACAAATAATCTTCTCGAAAAAAAATTTCATTAATAGTTAAAAGATCGTGATAATGATATGCAGTAATCTTTAAGGTTTTTAATGGGGTTTTTATATTAAAAGTGTAAGGGTATTTGTTAGTATGAACTACATATTTAAAGAGAAATTTTAAGGATGGAGAGCATTTTGTTAAGATATTTATGACATTTTTTTGGTATCTTTTCTCATAAATTGAAGATAATAATTTTTCTATAGATCTATTGTTTAATATCATTAGGGGTATTATAATTTTTATTTTTTCCAAAGTATATAGGATTTTAGATTTAAATAAAAAAAAATATGCTAAATTTAAAGGGATTTTATCATAAAATAAAAAATACAAATTTTAATTTTAAATTTAGTCCTGATCGATTAAAAAATTCAATAAAGTCCTCTTTGCCTCAATGGATGGAAAACCAAATAGAATCTGAATTGTCTTTTTTTAGCAAAACGGGTGTTAATATTGATGCTATTGAATATACGATTTCAGAATGTATTAAATTAAAAAACAAACCTCAGATAGTTCGAATAATAATAAAAAATAATAAAATTCTTATTAAGAACTATATGCCTAATAAATATCATCCTAGATTTATACGTTTGATTAATTTTCTAAGAGCTTGTTTGAATTGCTTTAAATGTCCTAATGTAGATTTGTTATATGCAATTGATGATTCTTATGATGAAAAGTGTTGGCTAGAGAAAACATTAGCTCCA
The DNA here is from genome assembly GCA_018896875.1 of Patescibacteria group bacterium. Lineage (GTDB taxonomy): Bacteria > Patescibacteriota > Minisyncoccia > UBA6257 > 02-FULL-45-10c > JAHILT01. Next base: position 197 of record JAHILT010000012.1, on the reverse strand, counting down.
ATGTTCGTGATTTCAAAAAAAAATGGAAATAATAAAGCAGTATTATTTCCTCATATTGAATGGATATCTCAAAATGATCAATTACTTGAAACCATTGAACAATATAATAATAAATATCCTTGGGAGAAAAAGAAATTAAAAGCCTATTGGGTGGGAGGTTCATCAGGGGCTCAAGACAAGATAGAAAATAATTTACG
>JAHILT010000011.1 GCA_018896875.1 Patescibacteria group bacterium | reverse complement strand
TTCATTTGATAAAAGATATTTTCAGGAAGAAAGGCTTCAAACTTTTTCACAAAAAAATTATTTAGCAGCAAAAGTACATTATAATAATTTAATTGTTGAAGAGAAAAATTTTCCAGTAAAAGAAATTGAAAAAAATGAAATAACAAATATTTACATAAAGGATTTAATTAATTTTGCAAAGCATCCTGTTAAATTTTATTTCAATAAAGTTTTGGATATTTATTTTGAACAAGAAGAAAAAGATGAATTTAAGATTTCTTTTTTAGATAAATATTTGATAAGAGAATCTTCATTTAACATGAATGTAGAGGAAGTTATTAAAGCATATCAAAAGCAAGGCAAATTTCCTGCCGGTATTTTTACTAATATTGAAAAAAAGGAAATTTTAAAAGATATCAAGCGGCTTCACAATAATTTAACGAAGTTTTCTATTACAAAAGAAGAGATAACCAATGTTGAATTTTCCATGAATTTGGAAAATTCAAAAATGGAAGAGAAGAGAAATATTTTTCCTAACTTAGCTCTTAAAATTAAAGAAAAGGAAGTTAAGATTACTGGTTTTTTACCCAATGTAACAACAAAGGGTCTTTTATCCTATTCTGATAGTAAATTAACAAATTTAATAAAAGTCTGGCCAAGTTTTTTAATATATTCAACATTACCTATGGGATATGAGAAGAGGCTTCTTTTTTTAAAAGACGGGAAAGAGAAAAGTCTAAATATTGGGGATATAGATCATTATTTAAAAATCTATGTAGAATATTTTATAAACAGCCACACCCAAATATCTCCATTAATAACAGAATGGGCATCAGCGTTTTTCAAAAAAGAGAACAGTGTAATAGAGAAGAAAAATAATTTTAACGCTCCCTTCGAAGATTTATATTCAACTTGGGCCATATCAAATCAGGACCAAATTTTTAAAGAGAGGGGCTTTCGGGAATGGGGAGAATATTTCAATGAAATTTTTAGTCCTCTTATTGGAGAAAAAGAATGATTCAAAAGAATTTTAATTGTTTGGACAGAGAGACAAACATTTATGGGAATCATTTATTAGAAGCTTCTGCCGGCACAGGGAAGACCTTTGCAATAGAACAAATAGTAGTAAGGTTATTATTGGAAAAAGAAGAGCCTGCAGCTATTGATGAGATTTTAGTAGTAACATTTACAAAAGCTGCGACGAAGGAATTAAAGTTAAGGATTAGATCAAACATTGAAAAGAATTTACAATTATTAAAAAAAGCGAAATCTCAAAAAAGTGAAGTTCAAACAATCTGCTATGATTATTTACGGCCTTTTCTTATTAATGACAGGACAATAGACAGATCGGTTGAAAGATTGGAAGAGGCTCTGCTTTTTTATGATCAGGCTCAAATTTTTACCATTCATGGTTTTTGTTATCGGATGTTAAAAGAGTTTGCATTTTATGCGAAAGTGAAGCTTTCTTTAGAAGAGGGAGACAACAGCAAATTAATAAAAGAAGCAATAGTCGATCATTTAAAGTACCTTTTAGACAAGAAAAAGTATGGCCCCCAACAAATATCATTGCTTATATCAAAAAATCGCAATATAGGGCTTCTAATCGAAAAATTGATAAAAAAGCTTGATGAAGAAGTTTTTATAAAAGAAGAAATTCATGTTGATACAATTTTTAATAAATTTTGCACATTTTTAAATAAAAGCCCCTTGAACTATGAGTTTGAGAAGCTTTTAGAAGACTTTGAAAATATTAGTTCATCCTATAAGAAAAAGTATAAGGGGGATATTTTTGAAGATGCGAAAGATGTTTTTGAAATTATCTCTAGCAAAAAATGTACATTTCAGGGATTTGATAATTTTTTAAAAAGTGCAAAAAGCATAAATGATTTTATTGATGAGAAAAATAAAAAAGTTCGATCAAAAGAAAAGAAAATAAATTATCCTGATTTTTTTTCATTTTTCAAAAATGAAATTTTTCCAATTTTTGAAAAATTATTCGATTATAATATTATTTTTAGCAATTTACTTTTTGACATATCCAAACGTATAAAAGAGATAGTTGATAATGAAGAGATTTTTACATTTGATAAAATTTTAGAGAAAATGAAGGAATCTCTTTCTTTAGCAAATTTTAAAGAAAAAGTACAAAACAGATATGAAGCTGTATTAGTTGATGAATTTCAAGATACCGATCCAGTGCAGTGGGAAATTTTCGAAAAATTATTTTTATCTCAAAAAGAATTAAAAGCATTTTATTTGATAGGTGATCCTAAGCAATCGATATATAGATTTCGGAAAGCTGACATATATACATATTTAAAAG
>JAHILT010000010.1 GCA_018896875.1 Patescibacteria group bacterium | reverse complement strand
TTTTACAGAATTAAAACCTTGATTTTGACTAAGACCAAGGCTTGTTGACGAAAATGTATGAATATACTTTGAGGAAACATAACGAAGGGATTGGACAAAATCAAGGTTCTCTTTGAGTAAGAAAATTTTATTTAAAACCACGGCCTCGTTGTCGCGCCTAGAACTTAATATAAAATTTTTCTTATTAATTCGTGAAAACATTTGTTTAGAGATTACTTAGTTAGTTAAATATTTTACTTTTCTACTTTTTTTCGGAATGGAATTCCTATTTTTTTATAAAATTGAACAGCATCCGACTTGTCTTTGATAGAATTTTTAGGAACAAAAGTAACCTGAAAACTAAAATTAACTTTTGAATGTTCTGGTGAAATCTCTGGAAAAACTAAATGCTCTTTAAATCCTATATTTAGATTACCATTATTGTCTATAGCAGTAGTGTTTATACCTCTAAAATCACGCACACGAGGTAATGCTGTATTAATAATTTTGCTCAACATAGAGTCCATATAAAATGATCTTAGAGTCACCTTGAGTCCGACCACTGTTCCTTCGCGAAGCTTAAATCCTGCAATAGATTTTTGAGCTACTCTTAAAGATGGTTTTTGTCCCGTAATAATAGAAATTTCTTTTATTATCTCTGGTAAAATTTTATCGCTAAAATTAGGTTGAGCAGAAAGCCTGCCAACACCAGAATTTATAACTATCTTATATAGCTTATTATTTAAATCGTGTTTTTGCATTTTTTACAACTTCTTACTTTTTTACCATCTTCTATCTTATAACCAACCCTAGTTGATTGTCCACAACGAGAACAAACTAATGAAACATTAGAAATATTCATTGGTCTAGATATATCTATAGTTTCTCCTTTTTCTCCTTGTTTTTTTGGCTTCCTATGTTTTTTAAACATATTAATACTATCAACAATTACTCGATTTCTTTTTAAATCAACTACTAAAACCTTGCCTGCCTTAGACTTATCTTTTCCAGCTAATATTTTTACTGTATCGCCTTTTTTGATTTTCATTCTAATATAATTTTATTCATTATTGGATTGATTTATACAACTTCTTTAGCCATTGTAAATATATCCTCAAAACCTTTCTCTTTTATTTCTCTTGGTATGGGACCAAAAATACGAGTAGCTTTTGATTCTCTTTTGTCATCTAAAATAACAACTGCATTGTCATCAAAACGAATATAAGAACCATCTCTTCTATGATGAGTTTTCCTAGTTCTTACTACTACAGCTTTAACAACATCTTTCTTTTTAATAGCTTTTCTAGGTTCAGCTTTCTGGACAGAAACTATTATAACATCGCCTATTTTTGCGTATCTTTTACGACAGCCACCAAGCACCCTAAAACAACGAACAATTTTTGCCCCGCTATTATCAGCTAATTTTAATATAGATCGTTCTTGAATCATTTATTTAGATGCCATTATTAATTTTTTTCATAACTTTCCATCTTTTTTCTTTGCTCATCGGTCTGCTTTCTTGAATTAAAACTTTGTCTCCAGTACGATAGTCATTATTTTCATCATGGGCCTTAAACTTCTTAGTTACTTTATAATGTTTTTTATATTTTTCATTCATCTTTAGCCTTTCCACGGCCACTACGACAGTTTTTTGCATTTTATCGGAAACAACTACTCCTTTCAATTTTCTATGTTTTACTTCGTCCATAAAATTATATTAATTATTTTTACGCTCACTTAAAATAGTATTAATTCTAGCTATCATTTTTTTTGTCTTTTTTACTTCATTTACATTCTTGAGTTTTCCTGCTCTCAAGTCAACTTGTAGCCCCCAAAGTTTATCTTTGTTTTTTTTAATATCACTTAAAAGTTCGGAGTCAACCCTACTTTTTAATTGTTCTATTTCGTTATTTTTCATAATATCTCTAGTTTGAATATTTTATACTATTTTTTTACTTTTTTCAATTCGTATTGTTAATTTTTTGCAACTACCTTCGTTTTAACTGGTAGTTTATATCCTGCAGTTTTTAATGCCTGAATAGCAACTTCCTTAGGAACTCCGTCAACTTCGAAAAGAATCCTTCCGGGCTTAACACCAAAAACATATTTATCCACTTCTCCTTTTCCACCTCCTAGCGTAGTTTCTGGTGGCTTCTTGGTTAATGGTTTATCTGGAAAAATTCTAATCCAAACCTTTCCTTCTCTTTTTAAGAAATTAGTTATAGATTTTCTAGCTGATTCTATTTGTCTGCCATCTACCCATGCTGAAGATAGCGCTTTAAGTCCATAAGAACCATAAGCAACTGTAAGACCTCTGGTCTCCACTGCTCTATGTTCAGATCTTCCTCTTTGCCATTTTCTATGTTTTGTTTTTTTGGGCATCAACATATAAAAAAATTTAAAATTTAAATATCAAAATGTAAAATTTCGGTATTTCGCTTTGCGAAATTTATTTTAAGGTTTTTTAATTTTGGATTTTGAATTGTCATTTTGATTTTTGATTTTTACACTTTCCATTTACTATATTTCCCCTTTATAAATCCATGTTTTTATCCCAATCGCACCATAAGAACAAAAAGCTGTAGCTGTTCCATAATCAATATTTGCTCTCAATGTTTGAAGTGGCAAACTACCCTTAGAAAGCCATTCTGTTCTAGCAATCTCAGATCCTCCTAATCTTCCTGAAAGTTTAATTTTGACACCCTTAACACTTTTGTCCTGCATTACAGATTCTAAAAACTTTTTCATTGTTCTTCTAAAATGCATTCTTTTCTCGATGTTCCAAGCGATACTTTGAGCAATAAAATTAGAAGAAATTTCGTTTCTTTTTAATTCTTCAATATTAAGATTAATAGAAAAATCTACTTTTTTATTTCTGCTTTTGAAAAGCTTACTCAATCCATTCTCAATATCCTTACGCAAATCTTCAACGCCCTTGCCTCCTCTGCCGATAACTAATCCTGGTTTAGCTACTTTTATAAAAACTTTATAAGTATCATTATTTTTTTCTAATTCAATCCTATCAATACCTGCTAATTTAATTTTTTTATTTATAATTTTTCTAATCAAAACATCCTCTTCTAAAATAGCTTTTAAATTTTTTCTATTAAACCAACGAGAACTCCAACCCTTGGTTATTCCTAATCTATATGAATCTGGTCTAATTTTATTTCCCATACTTTTAAATATTTTTATTTATTCTTAAAAAATTAAATACTTTTTCTTCTAAACATTTTTTTTATAAAACCTTGCTTATTATCACTAGAAACAGAAGCCTCTTTTGATTTAAATTCTTTTTTATCTTCATGTTTAGAAATAGCTTCCTTTTTTTCTTTGCCCGCTTTTATTATTTTTTTAGCTTTTTTGTCCTTTTTGGGTTTTGTAGTGTTAAATCTAGAAACCTTCTTTTTTGACACCTCTTTTAAAACCATTGTTATATGACAAGTTCTTTTTAAAATAGGAGTAGCGCGACCCATAGCACGAGGAAGAAATCTTTTAAAAGATGGTCCTTGATCAACTATAATTTTTTCAATTATCAATTTTTCTGAATCAATTTTTTGATTATTAATAACATTAGAAACTCCAGATCTTAAAAGTTTCAAAATTGGATCTGTGGATCTTTTCGGTCTAATTATAAGCTCTGCTTCGGCCTCATTAACAGAAAGGCCTTTTATAAGATTAGCAACCAACCTCGCTTTACGAGGAGCTATGTGTAAATATTTTAATTTTACAGTTTCTCTAATCATATTTTTATTTTATTTTGTTGATGTTGTTGCTTTAGCAATATTAACATTTTTAGTTGATTCCAATTCACGTTGCATCTTTCCACCATGTTTTACAAATTTTTTCGTTGGAGAAAACTCTCCAAGTTTGTGTCCAACCATATCTTCTTTAATAGAAACTTCAATAAAACTTTTTCCATTATAAACTCCAAAAATAAATCCAATCATTTCCGGAGCAATAGTAGACTTTCTTGCCCACGTTTTAATAACCGTTTTGTCGCCAACTTTTAGTTTTGAAACCTTCTTTAATAATTTTGGGTCTACGAAAGGACCTTTGATGCTTGATCTAGACATAATTTTAAATTATTTTTTTCTTCTTTTAATAATAAGTTTATTCGATTTATTCTTCTTCTTACGAGTTCTATGTCCGCCAGTAATATTTCCCCAAATATCTTTAGGTCTTTTCGTTCCTCTTTGGGTATTACCTTCGCCTCCTCCATAAGGATGATCACAAGGATTCATAGCTTTTCCTCTAACTGTCGGTCTAATCCCCATATGCCTAGAACGACCTGCTTTTCCAATAGTAACTAAATTATGATCTGAGTTAGAAACTTGACCGATGGAAGCAAAGCAGGTTGCTAAAACCTTTCTAACTTCTCCTGAACTAAGCTTTAAACTAACATATTTTCCTTCTAATCCTAAAACTTCAGCAAAAGAACCTGCTGATCTTACTAATTTTCCTCCTCCTCCAGGAGAAAATTCAATATTATAAACTGAATAACCAATAGGAATATTTTTTAAAATCAATCTATTGCCATTTTTAAGAGGAGCATTATTAGAAGTTATTATTTTATCATCAACTTTTAAATCTTTTGAAGCTAAAACATATTTTCTTTCTCCATCTGCATATAAAACCAACGCTATAAAAGAAGTTCTATAAGGATCATATTCTATAGTTTCTACTCGAGCAGGTATGTCTAATTTATTCTGTTTAAAATCAATAATGCGATAAGTTTTTTTATTACCTCCCCCTTGGTGACGCATAGTAATTCTTCCACTATTATTTCTACCAGCACATTGTTTTACCTTTTTAGTTAAAGACTTAAATGGCTTAACATTGCTTAAAACACCGTAATCAATAACGGTCATTTGTCTTCTTGAGGGAGTTGTAGGTTTAAAACTTTTCATATATAAACATTTTTTTACTGAGGTAGTATATCTAATTTTTGTCCTTTTTTCAAAGTAACAATAATTTTTTTATAACCAGGTCTTATTCCAACTATATTTCCCTTTCTTTTAATTTTTGATTTAGCATTAATAACATTAGTTTTAACTACCTTAACATTATATTCTGATTCAATTATTTTTTTAACCTCGGAAGAAGTAGCTCTACTATCTGTTAAAAAAGTATATTTCCCCATAGCTGCTCCACTGATAGCTCTCTCTGTTATTATTGGATTTTTTATTAAAAATTTATTCACCATATTTTTCTAATATGTTTTTTGACATTAAAATATTTTTAAAACTTAAAAGATCA
>JAHILT010000009.1 GCA_018896875.1 Patescibacteria group bacterium | reverse complement strand
TTTATTTTTGCGATAAAAAATAAAGATCTTAAATATTTAAAGAAAAGTTTAAATAATTATTTAAAGGGGGATATCGGAGAAGCGATGGTTATTAACGAATTGATGTCTCGTCTAGATAATTCTTATACCTATATTACAAATTATTCTAATCATAAATTTTGTTATGGGGATATAGACGGTATTCTTTTGAGCAAACGCGGAATATTTTTAATTGAGGTTAAAAATTGGAGTGGAAGTTTTAGGATTTCCGGCACAGATATGTACAAACATATATCAAAATATTTATACAAACTTTATAAAAGCCCCATAGAACAACTTGCTAATAATAAAGAGAGAATGATGGGATATCTAGAGAGTATTGGTATCAAGACTAAAGTTCGCCCATTCGTTGTTTTAGTTAGCGGAAGGCCGGAATCTTTCCATGGAAGTACCGGAATTTTTGTTGCCACTCTTGATGAGATGGTTGAGAAGATTAGAAATAGCCCTGATCATAATCTTTCCGAGGAAGAAATTGATAAGATTTTGAAGGTGTTGGAAATAAATAAAATTTAAAAAATTATTGGGTTGGATTTATTTGGTGGGCCCCGTACCAAAATCAAAGATTTGCTACGGGGTGGGCAGAGAGGTAGGAATTAAAAATATAAAAAAATGAAAAATCCTCGTGTGGGTTTTTTTGTAGAATATTGACAGTTTAAATAATTAATGCTTAATTAATATTAATGTTCTTTAAAAATTAATAAGGAGGCAAGGATTATGACATTTTATCTAATAGGAATTATTAATTGGAAAGATGGTTCTGATAACGATCGCTGTTTCAATATCAATGAATCGTTTGAAGCAAATACACACAAAGATGCTGTTATAAAATCAGGGAAAATTATTAAAGAAATAAGCGTAGAATGTAGATGGCCTTCAAATTGGAACGATGGAGGAGGACTTGAGCTTTGCGAAATAATTCGAATAATCAAGAAACCTTTAATCGATGTATCTTAAAAATAAACCCGCGTTAATTTTAAAAAATACGCGGGTTTTTTACCCCCTCACCTATACATAGGTGCGGGGGTTTATTTGTCTTGCCGTTTGTTTGTTCACCCGGGGGTCGGGGGATTTTTTTTGATATTGCGAGGGAGGAAAGGGGATGGAGGGGAAATAAAAGGTGACTGACCCCTTTAATCAAAATCAAAGATTTGCTACGGGGCAGGCGGAGGGGGAAATCCACCCCCACACTCAAGGATGAGTAAGGGGGCATGCCCTAGCCCTCCTTTAAAAGGAGGGGGATAAGAAAGATTAAAGGAGGGGATGAGGAAAGGAGGGTGTTCATATGGTGTTAAAATTATGAACACTTGATGTTGTGATTTTGCGCAAGTTGTGTATACTGTAAATATGATTAAAGAATATATAAAGAAAATAAAAAGTCTTAGATTAGAAAAGGGTATTTCGCAATTGGAGGTTGCGAAAAAAATAGGTATTTCACGTAATTCATACATAGCAATTGAACAGGGGAAGAGAGAGCTTACATTGTCTGAGGCGCAAAAAATATCTGATATTTTTGGTATTCCTTTGTCGGGAATGAAAAGTGGGTTGGTGCCAGATTACGAAAAATATAAACAAATGATTTTGGCTTATTTAAGAAAATCTAGCTTGAGGGATGGGAAAATACCGAAAACAAAACTTGCTAAGCTTTTATATTTAGCTGATTTTTCATGGTTTTATGACCATCTTGAAAGTATGAGTGGTATGCAGTATAGAAAAATTTCTTATGGACCAGTGCCGGATATGTTTTTTCGTGCTGTTGATGAGCTTGAGGAATCTGGAAAAATTGTGGTTGACCGAAAGAGCGTCGGTAAAAAGGATATGTTGCTTATTAGTGAGTCAGAAGGGAATAGAAATGAAAAACTTAAAACTCTTTCTTTTGAAGAAAATAAATTAATTAAAAAAATTACTGCAAAGTGGAAGGATAAAAATACTAATGAGATTGTGAATTTTACTCATAATCAGTTGCCGTTTATGATTTGTGATGATAACGAAATTATTCCTTATGGCTTGATTACTCAAGAAGATCCAGATTATGTCTACTAAATATTCTGTAATTTTCGAAAAATTTACAGAAAGGCATTTTATAAAAACTTTTGAGAAGAAATATAGGAGTGCGTGGGAATTAACATTAGAGATACTCACTAGAGAGTTTCAGAGTTTTGATGTGCTTTTTGATAAAAGTATTGCCGAAAAAATTACAAAGGGATTAGAAATTCAAATTTGTAAGACTGAATTTAAGATTGCTGGTGTAAATATTTCTAGGCATGGTTCGGGTAATAGATGTATTGTGGCTTTAAATAAAAAAACAAATATTATTCACGTTCTTTTGGTGTATAGTAAAAATAATATTAAAAGTAGGAATGAAACGGCGGAATGGAGGAGTATTGTAAAAAAGAATTATCCTGAATATAGAGATTTATTATAATAACGAAGTATGAAAAAGAATTATTCATCGCCATTTGATAAATTAGTTAGTAGCATAATTCATTGGATACTTCGTTTCTTAATTTCTTTATTTTGTTCTGAGACTAATATTCGTATAGCTCACAAGACTAACCGAAAATTAGCTTACGTATTTACTGGTTTATTATTGTTTATATTTAGCATTTGGTCTTGTTTCCAATTTTTAAAAATCTTTAACAACAAATAGTCTTTCTGAATTATAAAGCTTAAGGAGGTTTAATTTCATATTTATCTATATTCACCAAATTGCTTGAGGGTTTTGGTGGATATAATGATTGGGGAACTAGGCACTTGGCATTAGTAACTAGGCGTTGGGGGCTAGAGGAAGGAAGGAAGAGAGTTGTTTTGTTTTTTAAACGGCTCATTAATGGCTCATATATTGAGGCGTTGGGGTATTAACTTATGACTTATAACAAATAACTAATAACGAAGAAGGGGAGACTGGATTCCTGGTCAAGCCAGGAATGACAGAGGGTGCAGATTGCCACGCTATCGCTCGCAATGACAAAGAGGAAGAGAAAATAGATTGCCACGGGCTCGCTCCCGCCATATCCGCCAGCTGGCGGATATGGCGGGCAAAGCGCAATGACGGAGGGGAGGAGAAGGACTGGATTCTGGCTCGTTGGCCGGAATGACAGAGGAGGAGGGGAAGAATATTTAAATATTTAAAAATACAAAGATTTAAAATCCACCCTAGCCCTCCTTTAAAAGGAGGGGATAAGAAAAAGGGGTAATATTAAATTTTATTATTTGTTTTTTGGTATAATGGATTTATGATTAATACAAAATTAAATTCGGGTTTTTGTTTTGATAATTTTATTGTGAAGGATTCTAATATGTTGGCTTTTTCGGCGGTGTTGGGTGTTGGTCAAGAGTCTATGGAATATAGTAGTCCTATGTTTTTGTATGGTGAATCCGGAAGTGGCAAGACTCATTTATTAAAATCAATAGTTAGAAAATTTAAGCAGACTAATAAAAAATCTGTTTTATATGCTACTGCGGATGAGTTTTGTAGAGAGGACGCAAGAGGAGTTGCTTATTGTTCTTAAGGAGCTTCAGATTAAAAATCGTTTGGTTATTCTTGCGGCGGATTGTCATCTTAATTCTATTAATAGGTTGAATGATATGCTTGCGGATTTTTGTTATGGTGGGTTGATGCTTGAGATTAAATAAATTTAAATATATAAAGATTTAAAAATTTAAGGAAGATTGGATTCCGCATTGTAGTGCGGAATGACAGAGACGGAAAGAAAAAATAAGATTTAAGATTTTATTTAATTGGATAAATTAAATTAAAAAATAATTTTATTAAAACTTTAAGAGGAAGAGGGATTGCTTCGTCGCGGACTTCTCGCAATGACAAAATACAAAAAAGTTTTAGGATGGATTTGTGTGTGGATGGTTGACATATTGTGTTTTGTAAATATACTATGTATTATATTCAGTGAGTTGAGTTGGTGTTAAAACTTAATATTTGTTTTGTTAATGCATCCACCTTATTAGAGATTTCGGGTTTGAAATGTCTGGTGGGGTGGGTGTGTTTTCTTATCCTTTTCATTAAGGATAAGAGCACTCCTTACCTTGATAATTTAATAGCATAGCGAGTCTATGTAAGTTTAAGATTAAGAATTTTTTAGTTATCTCAATAAATATAAAGCTGGTTGCAAGTAACTTGTTCGAAAGTTTTTTGCAACTAGTTTTGACAGAGGATTTGATCCTGGTCCAGGATGAACGCTGGCGGCGTGGATAAGGCATGCAAGTCGTACGGACTTTATGCATAACACAGGCGACTGATGATTAATCATTATGAGTTGTTTGTGTTATGTGTAAAGTTAGTGGCGAACGGGTTAGTAACACCCTAGAACATACCTCGAAGTCAAGAATAACTTATCGAAAGATAAGATAATACCTGATGGTACTTTAGTCTTTTAGATTAAAGTTAAAGCCGAAAGGCGCTTCGAGATTGGCTTAGGTCTGATCAGTTAGTTGGTAGGGTAATGGCCTACCAAGACTATGACCAGTAGGGGGGCCGAGAGGCTGATCCCCAACGATAGCACTGAGACACGGGCTATACTCCTACGGGAGGCAGCAGTCGAGAATATTCCACAATGGGCGCAAGCTTGATGGAGCGACGCCGCGTGCAGGATGACACTCTTCGGAGCGTAAACTGCTTTTATATAGGAAAAACTTTTGTGATTGTACTATAGGAATAAGGGGTTGCAAACTTCGTGCCAGCAGCCGCGGTAATACGAAGGCCCCGAGCGTTATCCGGATTTATTGGGCGTAAAGCGTGTGTAGGAGGTTCAGCAAGTTTGTTGTTAAATTCCGTTGCTTAACGGCGGAGCTGCAATAAATACTACTGGTGTTTTTGAATTTATTCATTAACACATTAACTAGAGTGTGCGAGAGGCTAGTGGAACTCACAGTGTAGGGGTGAAATCCGTTGATATTGTGGGGAACACCGAAGGCGAAGGCAACTAGCTGGCGCATTACTGACTTTGAGACACGAAAGCGTGGGTAGCAAAAAGGATTAGATACCCTTGTAGTCCACGCCGTAAACGATGCCAACTAGCTATTTTGAGTATCGACCCTCAAAGTGGCGAAGCTAACGCGTTAAGTTGGCGGCCTGGGAAGTACGGCCGCAAGGCTAAAACTCAAAGGAATAGACGGGGACTCGCACAAGCGGTGGAGCATGAGGTTTAATTCGATAATAAACGAAGAACCTTACCAGGGTTTGAAATTCAGACGACAGCTTTCCGAAAGGTAAGCCTTCTCTCAAGGACGTCTGGACAGGTGCTGCATGGTTGTCGTCAGCTCGTGTTTTGAAATGTTCCCTTAAGTGGGGTAACGAGCGCAACCCCTATCCTATGTTTTTATATGTCATAGGAAACTGCCCTCTTTTTGGGGGAGGAAGGCGGGGATGACGTCAAATCAGCATGGCCCTCTGATATCCTGGGCTACACTCGTGCTACAATGGTTACTACAAAGGGTTGCCAAGCCGTAAGGCGGAGCTAATCCCTTAAAAGTAGCCCCAGTTCAGATTGAAGGCTGCAACTCGCCTTCATGAAGTCGGAATCGCTAGTAATCGTGGGTCAGCTATACCACGGTGAATACGTTCTCGAGTCCTGTACTCACCGCCCGTCACTTCAAGGGAGCCGGGGATGCCTAAAGTTTGTCTTTGACGAATTAGGGTAGAATCGGTGACATGGAAGAAGTCGTAACAAGGCACGCGTAGCGGAAGCTGTGCGTGGATCATTTATTTATATTTTAGAGTCGATAAACAATAATATTGTTTCAAGGTGTTGGTCGTTCAGCCTTTATGTGACGACCCCTTAGAGCGTTTATTTATCGCTTAGCGAAAAATAAATTGACTCCGGGTAAGATTGAGATAACTAAAAAATTCTTAAGTTGATAAAAAAACACCAACAGGTGTTTTTTTATTATTAATCTATTTTACTTTTATTCTTTATGCTATAATTTTTATACTAAGCTAAACTTAAAATAATTAATTCATACTTTTTATGTTAAAAAAAATCTTATTGATTGAAGACGATCCATTTTTATCCTCTCTCCTTAAGAAGAGATTAGAGAAAGATAATTTTGATATTCATTTAGCAAAATCTGGGGATGAAGGTGTAAAAGCTTTCAAAGAAGGAACTTTTGATTTAATACTTTTAGATTTAATTCTTCCTGGAAAATCTGGCTTTGAGGTTATGGAAGAAATAAATATGGATCCCAATAGTCAAAAAATCCCAATTTTAATAATT
>JAHILT010000008.1 GCA_018896875.1 Patescibacteria group bacterium | reverse complement strand
TTCGATTAGAGAGGGAAAACTCTCAATAATTTCTTCATATTTTTTTCGCGACAACTTTATTTTATTTACACGAGGGGGGAGACCCAGATAAGTTTTAATCATCAATTCAACTGAATTATCTATACTAGTCATAGCAATTCTGTTGTCAAAATCGCTACCTAATCTTAAATGTTCCTCTGCATGGTTAAGAAGCTCCAAAGGGCCTTCACACCAGGGTTTCATTTTTTATGACCTCTTTAATTTAATTCCGGTTAATTCCGGGGACACAATACTTAATTATTTTAAAATAGAACCGTCCCCTTTCTTGGATTGCTTAATAGATCTGCGGATCTTTATAATTAATAAATGAAAGAAATTGTTTACCTATATCTGTAATTGTAATCTGCTTGTCTTTTGTTAGCATACTATTAGATTGCAAAACATTAAGGATGCCTTCTCTGTGCGCTGCGCTAGGTACTAAGTAAAACCAATAGCTGTGATATTGTTCTTTTGTTTGAGGAGGTAATTTAGAAAACCCGTTCAGTATTTTCTTTGTTATTGGTACGAAGAAATTTTCACAATATTTGAAAAACCAAAATATTAGTTCTCGCTCTTTATTAGTTAATTGCTCGGATGCCCAAGTCAATACTTTTTGTTTGTCATTCTCGACCTGCCGTAATTTTTCCTTAAGACCTTCTACGCCTTCTGCCAATTTTGTTTTACTATCTGTCTCTAATTGTAATCTTTTATCAAGACCTTCAATTATCTCATCGATTTTATCTTGGTCTTTTTTGGTCAAAATTATGGTATCCTGTGCTCTTTCTTCCTGGGTTTCTTTCTTTTCTACGGATAGCGGTTGTTTTGGATCTATTTCAACTCCGGGAAGCTTTTTGATCCGATCAATGAGACTCCCTACCTGAGTGGGAAACTTAATACAAACAAATATTACAAGAGCTACAGTAGCAAGTGGCCATGAAATAAAAACTCTTAAGAAATCTATGATACGGTTTCCTTTGACTTCATGAATTGTCATGTAAAAAAGCATTACTAGTATTGCCAGAATTATTACTACTAAAAGTGATATTAAAATTTTATACCTTAGCTTCATGAATTTCTCCTTCTTGTAACTAATATTAAACTGCAACGCGAAATCTTATTAAGAGCGAACACATCTTTAACTTATAAGTATAAATCAATTCTGGGAATTCTGGGGACACAATACTTAATTATCTTAAAATCGAACCGTCCCTTTTTACTTTTTCACATTTCAAGAGCTGCCCCTTATTCTACTTATTCTATATTTTAAATCTATACTATTCATTCGCTTTATTATTTATACTTTTTTTCAAGATACCAACCGTACCCATCATCATCATCATAATAATGATTATCCCTATATATTTTTAAACCTTTTTGGAGTTCATTTAAAACGATTATTACATCTGACAATTCAATTGGGTCATCTGTATCCAACTCTTCAATATCACAGATAAATGAATTTTCATCACCTAGCAATTCCTTAATAGGCATAATCAACTTATTAATTTTCTTTGTTTTCATCTCAGATAATAACATGTCAGGTTTTTTCTTACATAATTTGTCAATTTCATTATACATGCCAGAAAGCATAGTATTTAATAAATCCCATTGTTCTCCTATAGTATTTGCTATCTTTTTTTTAACCATCTTATCTCCTTTTAATGCCATTCATAATCCCAATAGTATTTATTCTGATAGGCATCCAATCCTTTAATTAATTGACTTAAAATAATAATTACATCCGACAATTCCATAGGATCTTCTTTATCTACAAGTTGGATCTTTTCGATAAACGGATTTTCCTCTTTCAAGAACTCTTTTATTGGTGCAATTAATTCATTTATCTTTTCAACTTTTAAATCTGACAATAACATATCTGGTTTTTTCTTACATAATTTGTCAATTTCATTATACATGCCAGAAAGCATTGAATGCAATAATCCCCATTGATCGCCAATTGTTACTGGATCTCTTTTTATTTTAGGCATAAAGCATCCTCCTTAAGTACCCAACCTTCTTGTAAAATCCATATATTTTTTTCTAATTACAATAAAAGGCTGTGCGCCCCTCAACTTGTAATCAATCATCTTTTTGATATCCTCGTCACTTAAAAATAAAACCACCTTTCTATGACCAGAAAAAAGTCCAATGACATTCTTAATAATTCTCTCATCGACGTCGTTTCTAGTTACAATTAATCCAAAATCACCAAAGAAGTCTGCTAAATATCTATTTAACTGATCAACATATTTAGGGATAATTCCTTTTGTGTTTTTTAATTCAAAAACAATCTGAGTTGAATTATGCTTCTTTTTAATATCAAACCAAAATCCATTCTCATCTGAATTATAAAATATTATGTCTCTTATATGAACACCCTCATCTTCCCTTACTTGTTCCTCTCCATCAGTTAATTTTGGATGAAGCAAAAACGGCAAAATCTTAAAAAGAAATTTCTCATATTTCCTCGCATCTTGTTTCCCTGGTTGAATATTATCTAATTCTTTCAGCCACGATGCTACTACGCCTTTAGAAAACTCTGGAAATATTGAAACTGGTTTACACTGATTCTTTGTTTTTTCTTTATATTTAATATATTTTTTTACCTTATCAGCATGAGTTCTATTAAATTTCACCACCGCAAGTTTTGGTTGCATTTTCTTTTTTGCAGTAGGCAGTATATACTTGGCAAAATAACCGTAATAATTAGGGTAATTTATCCACGGAAGATATCTTAGTAAGTCAAGCGGTGCAAAAATTATGGCTTTTCCAGTAAACGGATTCTCAGGAAGCTGATAAAAATCATTTGGTATCCAAACCTTATTGTCATAATCATAAATATTGTTAATTACTAACTTTTTTGTCTTAACTTTTAACTCTAAACATTTCTGCTGAGTATATTCTATTAAATATTTTTTAATTATGTTTATCGTTATATCACTAATCCTATCCTCTGCGATATTTGGACAATATAATTGCATTTCTTCAATATGACTTAACCCCTCTT
Source organism: Patescibacteria group bacterium (assembly GCA_018896875.1). Lineage (GTDB taxonomy): Bacteria > Patescibacteriota > Minisyncoccia > UBA6257 > 02-FULL-45-10c > JAHILT01. The sequence continues at coordinate 344 of JAHILT010000008.1, read as the reverse complement.
CTAGAATTCTTGGATTGGAAAGGTATAAACCATAAATCTCTTTTTGAATTACAGCCCCGCACCCTCTCCCAGCAGGTAGCCCTTGAGTATATCCAAGCGCAATTTCATTGGCCTCCTGAAAATTAAGGTAAGAAAAAACTTTAACTTCGTCCCCTTTCTTAAGATAGTGAATTACTATCTCAAATAAACCAAGCAAGAGTGAATGCAGCTTCTGATATTCTGACTTCTTACTTTTGAACAATAAAAATGGATCTATACAGAAAGGATGATCAGATGCGAGATTAGGTATTAGGAAATCAACATCCTTTTGAACGAATCCATACTTGTAATACCTATTAAATAAT
>JAHILT010000001.1 GCA_018896875.1 Patescibacteria group bacterium | reverse complement strand
TGTTATTAGGGGCATATTTTCAGATATAATTTTGTTTCAGATGCCTGATTCAAAATAAGGGATAAAAATGAAAAAAATAACTGTTGTTATACCATGTTATAACGAAGAAAAAGGAATAGGGAAAGTGATTAAAGGAATTCCAAAAGAGAAACTAAAAGAGTATGGGTTTGATTTTGAAGTGGTGGTGATTGATAATAATTGCAGTGATAAAACTTCAAGTGTTGCAAGAAAATTAGGTGCCAAGATAATCTGTGAGCCTAATCCAGGCAAAGGAAATGCTATAAGAACTGGTTTTAGGAGCATTGGAAAAGATACTGATTATGTTGTGATGCTTGACGGGGATGATACGTATAAGTCTTATGAAATAATGAGGATGGTTGAGCCACTTGATTCTGGGTTTTGCGATGTTATAATCGGTTCAAGATTAGAAGGGCGAATGAATGGTTATTCTATGAGCTTTTCGCACAGGTTTGCGAACTGGTTTTTTACATTTATTACAAGAAATTTTTATGGAGCAAATGTAACAGATACCTGCACAGGATATTTTGCATGGAAAAGGGAAGCGATAGTTAACCTTAATGGTTATCTTAAATCTCCTGGTTTTGCGATTGAAGCTGAGATGATAACAAAGATGGCAAAATTAGGACAGAGAGTTTATTCTGTTCCAATAACTTATGACCCAAGAGCAGGAGATTCAAAACTTTCTCCAGTAATGGATGGGATAAAAATTACTTCAATGCTTATAAAAAATATCTGGTGGAATCCTAAGCAGGCTGGGAGGGTGTGAAGATGAAAATCGCTTTGATTTCGGATTCTATCTATCCATACAATAAAGGGGGAAAGGAGACAAGGTCTTATGAATTGGCTTCTAAATTATCTAAGAATAATGATGTCCATTTCTATACTATGAAATTTTGGGATGGCAAGGAAGCAATTAAGAAAAATGGATTTTATCTTCATGGAATTTGCAAGGAAACTCCTCTTTATAAGAAGAATAGAAGAAATATTTGGCAGGGAATTAAGTTTGGGATTTCTTCATTTAAATTATTGGGAGAAGATTTTGATGTTTTAGATGCAGACCATATGGTTTATTTCCATTTAATTCCCTCTAAAATTGCGTGCATGATAAAAAGAAAGCCATTTGTTGTGACCTGGCATGAAGTCTGGGGGAAAGATTACTGGATTCAATACATGGGCAGAAAAGGAATTTTAGGTTATTTTATGGAAAAATTATCTTCAAAATTGCCTGATAAAATAATTGCTGTTTCAGAAAAGACAAAAAATGATTTAATTAAAAATCTTAAAGTTCATTCTGAAAAAATAGTTGTTATCCCTAATGCAATTGATATTAAAAGAATAGAAAAAATAAAACCTTCAAAGGAGGAATCAGACATAATTTTTGCTGGCAGACTATTAAGCCATAAGAATGTGGATGTTTTAATTAAAGCTGTTTCAAAATTAAAAAATAAGAGATTAATAATTATAGGAGATGGTCCTGAAAGAGAAAGTTTAGAGGGATTAACTAAAGAATTAGGATTAGAAAAAAATGTTATTTTCAAAGGGTTCATAGAAAAGCACGAGGATGTTTTGGGATTGATTAAATCCTCGAAAGTTTTTGTTCTGCCTTCAAGCAGAGAGGGTTTTGGAATTAGTGTTATAGAAGCTAATGCCTGCGGGAAGCCAGTTGTGACAGTTAATGAAAAAGATAATGCTTCAAAATATCTGATAAAAAATCCAAAGAATGGTTTTGTTTGTGAATTGGATGAGGATGATTTAGCTAATGTTATTAGGAAAAGTTTAGGTAAGAAGAATTGGGAAACTAAAAAATATGTAGAGAAATATAATTGGGATAAGATAATCAAGAAGTTTGAGGGGGTTTATTGGGGATGAGAATAAAAACCATATCACAAGATAGAAAAAAAGAAATAGAATTTTGGGATGAAAAAAGTAAAGAACAAAGAAATTGGATTTTAAAAACTTCCAAGGAAGAGATAATTAAAAAGATATTATTAAAAAAACCTTGGTGGGAAAAATTAATAGGTAAAGTTAAAGGAAAGAAAATTTTAGATATTGGTTGTGGAAATACTTATTTTGCGACTTATTGGCAATTGACAGGGAATGATTCTTATGGGTCCGATTTTTCTCCAGAAACTATCAAAAATAATAAATTACTTCATAAAAAATTAGGATTAAAACAAAATTTCTATGTTGCATCTTCGGAAAAAATAAATTCAAAAGATGATTTTTTTGATGGGGTTCATATGAGATGGGTTGTTCATCACATCCCTCTTGAATTGCAAGATGCTTCAATACAAGAGATAAAAAGAGTCTTAAAAAAAGGAGGGAAATTAATTGTTTTTGAAACTAATTATGCTTATCCTTTTAGATGGGTTGTTCAAACCCCTATTCTTAGAAAAATAAATTTCTTGAGAAAATATGCAATTAAAAAAGAGTGGCTTGACCCAGAAGAAAAAGCTTTGACAAATAAAGGTTATCTGAATTTAATTGAAAGAAATGGATTTGGGATTGAAAAGGTGGAGTATGATTTTACTTTTTTTCAATATCCAGTTAATCTATTAATTAGAAATCAAATAATTAGAAATTTTGCTAAGCATATTGATAATTTTCTTAGAACAAAAATCTCAAATAAATTTAGTAAAGATATTATGATTATCGCAAAAAAATGAAAATGAAGAAACAAAAAGCAAAACTAATGGTAGTAACTCCTTATTTTTATCCGAAAATTGGGGGGATGGAAAATTATGCTTATAATATAGCAAAAGGTTTGAAAAAACAATTTGGTTATGAAATTGTTGTAGTTACTTCTAATCACGAGGAGAAAAAATACAAAGAAGAAGTTTTGGCAGGAATGAAAATTTATCGTCTTCCAATTCAATTTAAAGTTTCTAATACTCCTATAAGTTTTAAGTGGAAGAAAGATATTAAAGAGATTATTGAAAAAGAGAAACCAAATATTATTAATGCTCATACACCAGTTCCTTTTATTTCAGATGTTACAGCGAGGGTTTGTGGTGATGTTCCTTTTGTTTTAACATATCATAACGATTTAGTTAAAGGAAATCTTTTGTTAAATCTGGTTTGTAAAGAATATTATTTATTTATGGGAAATAAAACTTTAAATAAATCTGCAAAAATAATTGCAACTTCTGAATATTATTCTCACAATTCTCCTCATCTTAAAAAAAGGTTAGAAAAAATCAAAATAGTTTCCCCAGGAGTGAATTTGCCAAAAAATAATATTTTCAGAAAAAATAAAAATCAGATTATTTTTGTAAGTCAATTAGATAAGACGCACACCCATAAAGGATTAAATTATTTAATTGAATCTATTCAAGAAGTTAAAAAAAATATTAAAAATATCAAATTAATTGTAATAGGTTCTGGAGATAATTTAGAAGAATATACGCAACAAGTTAAATTATTTCATTTAGAAAATAATGTTAAATTTTTAGGAAGAATCTCTAACGAGGAATTATCTAAAGAATATAGCAAGTCCGAAATTTCAGTTTTGCCATCGTATAGTTCTTCTGAAGGTTTCGGAATGGTTTTAATTGAAGGAATGGCTCATAAATGTGTTGCTATTGGTTCAAGGGTCGGAGGAATACCTTGTGCAATTTCAGAAAATAAAGATGGTTTATTAGTTTCCCCTAAAGATTCTAATGCCTTGGCAAATGCTATAATAAAAATTTTGAAAGATAAAAAATTAGCGAAAAAGATGGGGGAAGCAGGTTATAAAAAAGTTAAAGAAAATTTTACTTGGGATAAAAAAGCAAAAGAAATGAATGGGATTATTAAGGGGGTTTTGAGAGGATGAAAAAATTAAAGATTTTACTGATAACATCGCAATTCCCAGGCAAAGTTGGTGGTGGAGCGGGGGTTTATGCATTCGAATTAGCTAAAGCACTGTCTAAAAGAGGTATTAAAATGCATATAATGGCCCCAAGTAAAGAAACAAAAAGAGAAGTAATAAATAATAATTTGATTATTCATTGGCAAAAAACAATATTTAAAAAATTTATGAGTTTACTTTCATTTTTTAATTCAATTAGAAAAAATTATAAGGAACTTATAAAAAAAGAACATATAAATATAATCCATAATAATGGTAGTAGTAATGCAGGATTTTTTACCTTAAGAGAATTACCTTCTATAACAACAATACATCATTTAGCTTCAAATGAATTTAAAAATTGTGGTTTAATACAAAATATTATAAATTTTCTAGAGATAATTATGGAAAAAGAGATTTTAAAGAAATCTGATAAAATTATTGCAGTTAGTCATTTAACTAAGAATCATTTAATTTTAAAAAATTCTAAATTAGAAAGCAAAATAAATCTTATTGAAGAAGGAGTTGATATTAATTTATTTAAACCAACAAAAAACGAAATAAGGAATAAATATAAAATAAAAGATAAAGATTCATTAATTTTTTTCCCAGGAGGTGCAAGAGCAAAAAGAAAAGGAAGTGAAGTTTTATTCAAAGCATTAGATAAATTAAAGGACGATTGCGACTTCAAATGTATAATAAGTGGAGAAAGTAGAGAAATTGGTTGGCGGGAAGAATTTAATGAATTGATTAAAAAACATGATCTCTTAGGAAATATCATTTTAGTTGGGGAGTTAGATTATAAAGATCTGCCAAAATATTATTCGGGTTCAGATATTGTAGTTTTTCCTTCATTATTTGAAGGGTTTGGTATACCTATTTTAGAATCTATGGCCTGTAAAAAACCTATCATCGCCTCTAAAACAGGAGAAGCTCCAAATATAATAAATAATGGAAAAAATGGATTTTTATTTAATGTAGGAGATAGTAAAGACTTATTTAACAAATTAAAGATTTTAATAAAAAATCCTAAATTAAGAAAATCTTTTGGCATACAGGGGGGGAGATTGATTAAGTTAAAATATTCCTGGGATAAAATTGCTAATCTTTATATTAATTTTTATACCCAATTCCTCAAAAAACACAATAAAAGTCTAAACAAAAAGTAAATATGGCAAATTACTCTAAATCAACAACAAAAAAGCGAAGTCTTAAAGAGAAACTAAATTTTTTTCCCAATATAAATATAGAAAAAGATTTGCAGGAAGAACCTTCTCCAAAATTTGAAAAACAAAAACTTTTTACCTTAACAAAAAATAAACTATTCCTCAGTATTTTAGCTTTTATGATATTAGTAAATATTTTAATTTTCTTCAATCTAAACCAATTTTACATTAGAGCAACTTTTGCATTTTTGTTTATTGTTACAATTCCAGGATTATTAATTATGTTGATGTTAAAAATTCGGGAAGTCGGATTTTGGGAATATCTGGTTTATAACGTCGGACTTTCAATCTCATTTATTATGTTCGGCGGACTTGTTATAAATTGGATTTTACCCTGGCTAAATATAACTGATAAACCTCTCTCATTATATCCAATATTAATTTGTTTTGATATTTTCTTAATAGTATTTTGGATAACTGCCTGGATTAGAAACAAAGATTTCAACCCTCTAAAAATCCAATATCCAAAATTAGACACAATAAATAGAATTTTCTTTGTTGTTCCAATGCTCTTCCCTGTTCTTTCTATTCTCGGAGCATTTTTATTGAATAATCATGGTACCAATATTTTAACTATGATTATGCTGGGAGGAATTGCTGTTTATGTTTTTTGTGTGGTTTTATTTAGGAAAAAGTTGAATGAGAATGTGTTTCCTTGGGCTTTGTATTGGATGGGATTATCTCTTCTTTTAATGTACAGCATGAGAAGTTGGTTTTTTATGGGAAGTGATATTGTTTTAGAATATCATTATTTTCAATTCACAATTGAAAAAGCATTTTGGAGTATGTCAAATACTCTGGATGCGTATAACTCTTGTTTAAGTCTTACAATCCTTCCCACAATCCTTTTTTTGTTTATCAAGATTAATAATCTGTACATATTTAAATTAATAATGCAATTAATCTTCTCATTAACTCCAATTGCACTCTATTTATTAATCAATAGATATTGTAAAGAAAAAGTGTTCTTCTCTTTTATTTCTGCTTTTGTTTTTATGTCTGCAATGTCTTTTACAATTGATATGCCAGCACATATAAGACAAGCAATAGCTTTTTTATTTTTTTCATTAATGATTTTAGCCTTGTTTAATAAAGAAATTGGTTCAATGATAAGAAAAATCTTCTTTTTGATATTTGGCTTTTCGATGATTGTCTCTCATTACTCTACATCATATATAACTTTTGCACTTTTTATTATGACTTATATTTTAGTATTTTTTTATCAAAAATATAAAAATGGAGAATTAAAAAATGATAGATAAAAAGAAGATATTCAGAGAAAAAAGAGAATTCTATGCCACAGGGTTATTGATTTTATTACTCCTTGTCTTCGGATTTTTATGGTATGCTCAATTAACAGATGTTTCTTCAGGGCTAATAGATTTTACTAAAAAAAGTTTTAGTAATATGGGACAAATGTTTAAAGATGATGTAAGGGCAGATCAAAGTTTTATTTTAGACCAATTTAATATTTTTTATAAACCTATAGAAAAAACACCCTTACTTTTAGATTACATAAACAAAACTGAACAAAAAAAAGAAAACGAAATTGATAAATATCCTCTAAATACATACAAACACTACCAGATAAAAGTATTATATTCTAATATCTTGCCATTTAGATTAAATTATTCCAACACTAAAATTATTTCCTTGCTATTTGAGATAATAAAAAAATTGATTAAATTATTTATAATTATTGGAGTACTTTATCTTTTATTTGCAAAAATCAAAGATAACAAATTTGATATAGAATTTATTGCGATGAGTTTAATTGGCCTCTCTTTTTTATTTCTAATAACAATTATGCCCTTTGCTTCGATATCTTATGGATTATTTAGAGCTTACCAGCAAATTTTGGTAATACTTTCTTTGTCAGCAGTTTTTGGATGTGTAATCTTTTTTAAATTTTTAAAAGAAAACTTAAGAATCAATGTAGCAATAATTTTTTTCATATTATACTTTCTTCTTACAATCGGTTTCATTCCCCAAATTA
>JAHILT010000083.1 GCA_018896875.1 Patescibacteria group bacterium | reverse complement strand
TGATTCCTGGTCAAACTAATCCGCATTCAACTTGTGTGAATAATGTCTGTACATCAAATAATATTTGCGGTTTCACTGATTGCTCTAGTTGTGGTGGTGGTGGTTGCCCACTTCCTGGTCAAACAAATCCGCATTCAATTTGTGTGAATGATGTCTGTATATCAAATAATATTTGTGGCTTTACTGATTGTTCTGGCTGTGGCGGTAGTTGTGTGATTCCTGGTCAAACTAATCCGCATTCAACTTGTGTGAATAATGTCTGTACATCAAATAATATTTGCGGTTTCACTGATTGCTCTAGTTGTGGTGGTGTTTGTATACCTACGCCTGGAATTTGTAATGAGAAAACCTGTGCTGACGTGGATGATTGTGATCCGCCGGTGCCATGCGTAGTTTGTGATTTTGGTTTTGGTTGTGTTGGCGAAGAAGGAGCAGGAGTATGTGAACTTTGTATTGATTGCGAAGAGGAGGGAAAAGTATGTGGCGATGATAATGGATGCGGTAATGTATGTCAAAATTGTCCTGTGGGTGAATCATGCGTAGAACAAGTAGATGATTCTTGGAAATGTGAGACACAAGGAAGCGGTTTAATATTGATTGGTGTTGAGCCTGCGGGGGCAAATAATTAAGTGGGACAAAAAGTGATCAGTAAATAATATTTAAATAAAGTCGTAAATAATATAATTAAATTTTCATTATTTAAAATGTCAAAAACAAAAAAAATAATTATCTCAATATTAGTAATTCTATTATTAGCGAGTGCGGGTTATTGTATATATACTAAGTATATATACAATCCATATTCTGCAGAAGAAAAACAGGGATTAAATAATTTTAGCGGAGTAGTTAAAGCGATAGAGGGAAATAATATAAGAGTTTTAGCTCAAATTCCAGAAGAATTTACCCCTTTCTCCAAAGGAGGATATGATTATATTGAAAAAGAATATTTATTGAAGTCATCAGATTCTTCAGTTATTTTATTACAAACAGATATAGATGTATTTAATGAACTTGAAACCTTAAGTGAGGCTAAAATAGGAGATTATTTTTCTGCTATGGCTACTGAGAACATAATGGATAAAAATGAAATAGTCGTTTCAGAAATAATATTATTTAGATAAAAAATATGATAAATAAAATACCCAAGTCTTTAAAAATAAGTTTAATTTTATCAGGCACAATGACTCTAATTTTATTAGGATTATTCTATGTCTCTTCTTCGGCATTAGCGCAAACTTGTGTGACTCATTCTTCTAGTCCTAGTTGCAGCATAACGAATACGGCTAGTTGTCGTAATGGTGTGATGAATTGCAGCGAGGGGCAAGGTTGTTATTGTACGCGTTCAGTTTGGAATGGAGAATTTTGGGAGAGAGTTCCAACTCCTGGGCGCCAGATAGGAGAGAATACGTTTGAATGTGATTGTTCCACTACATGGGATCAGTTTAATATACACATAACGTGTTGCGAGGCTATTTCGCCGGGTGTTCCACAAAATTTATCAGCTATGGCTGGTAATCAGCAAGTTGTCCTTAGCTGGATAGCTCCAATAAGTGATGGAGGGGCATCAATTACAAATTACGAAATATATCGTGATGAAGTTTTAATTAAAGAGATAGATAATATTACGAATTATACTGATACAGGATTAATCAACGATACGATTTATTACTATAAAGTAGCGGCTAAAAACATAGTAGGTATTGGAAGTAAGAGCGCCGAAATAAGCGTTAGCTCTAAAAATTTTAATTATCAATCAGTTGGATTCCAACGTTATGAGGTAGGAGGCAAATTTTATATTCCCGAATCGTCTTGTGATATTCCTAGAGATTCAAAACCCAGTTTTATTTGTACCCCATATTTGATTGAATTTTCTGGTCAAAATTATTCATATGGTGAACAAAGTAATTTAATAAATTACACAGATCTTTACGAGACTAAAGAAGAAGCTATTAATGCTACTATAAATTCATTAGAAACATGTCTAAATAATAATGATTATATTGATAAATCAGCTCCAGAAGACTGGGAATGGACCAATGGAGGCGCTTGGGCTAAAGAGAATCAGAGATGGTATGATAGAGGATGGATATATGATTGGATGGAAGATTATCTTGTGTGGGATTGGTATCGTTCTAGTGGTATATATGGATCACTTACTACTTTTTCTGCGCCTCCTCTTTTGCCCCCTTCTCTTTTAACCTGTATTAATAAACCGGTGTTTGATGTAGTATCAAATGCCAAATTATGGGCTCATAATTCAAACTCTTGTATTAGAAATACTGACTATACAAAAGTTGTGGGAGTAGCAAGACAAATTGGTTATCAAAAAATTTCTCCCGAGTATGTGCATATGCGCAAAATTGATTATGGGTGTAATTGGGAATTTTTAATCCAAAGTAATCGTCAAATCAGCGATGTCAGTGTTCCAACTTATAAGTTGATAACCGTAGCTCCTTCCGCTCCAGAAATTAACATAGAGATTAGCGACAACAAACATGGTTTTGATGTATTTTGGGAATCACCAGAATTTACAGGAGGACTTCCTGTTTCTTATAGAATATACAGAAGTACAGATGAAAATTTTCCCGATGATTCTTCAACCACAATAATGACTATTGGCGAAGGAATATTTAGTTATTCTGATAATAAAATTAAAGATCCTAATTTAAATACATTATATTATAAAGTAGTGGCTATTAACGACAAAGGACCAAGTGATGGTGTAATAGTTGATACGTCAGATCTTATTCCTATTGAAAATTATGTGGAGAATATGACTATTAAGGGATATGGTTTTCTTGCTCCTCCAATAACTTATGAAGTTAATTTAATGAGCGTGGCACCAGCTGATTTTTATAACGCTGAGTGTAAAGAATTTGTGTATTCTAAGGATTTAGATTCAGGGGACATATCGTTAATAAATGGTGTTTGCAATATTACTAACGCTCCTATTGGAAATTATAAATTACATGTAAAAATGTTTGATGTTGATGGAAATATAATAGAAGAAGCATATTTACCATCAGCTTTTAAAATAACTTATAAAGAACCAATAGATGTTAATGCGTATTTTAGCGATGTGACTTTAACTGACGATAGAATTTTAGGAATTGAATGGATAGAAGGAGGAGATTTATACACTGGTGCGATTGTAAAGGCGGTAGTAAATGGCATTGAACAGGATTGTTTTAATCTTTCAGAATATGATGATGATAATGAAAGATTTCCAGGTGGACAATGTAAAATTAGTGAAGAGTTAATGAATGCGACGGGAGGGGATATGAATAAAATAAATATAGTTGTTGCTAACGATTCATTTAGTCCAAGAATCAGTCTTTCTGAAGCTGCTGCTAACCTTGAAACAGGAACAAATTTTACGGGATTTGAATGTGTTTCTAATGTATGGACACCTACTCCTTTAACTGTTTGCGAAGGACAATCTTTCACGCAAATTAATTATTGTGGTGAAGCTAGGACAACGGAAATTGGAACTAAATTATCTATTTGGAGTCCCAAGCTATCAGAAAAATGCGGTGAGTTTACTCAAGTTGATGAGATTGGATGTAAAGACGATCAGCCAGCGATTGGAACTATAATTTGTTCCGAGACAGAACATAAAATATGTGGTGAGAACAATGAATGTATTATTAATCCAGCTACTTGCACAAAAGATTGGGTGAAGAATAATAAATGTATTCCAAACAACTGGGAATGTGGTTTAGTGACAGATCCTTGTGATAATGTGTGGTCTTGTAATGCTGATCAAGAAGGAGAATGCAATAAAGTAGGATACGGATGTGATGAACATACGTGTAGGGCTGGTTATAGTGAAAGTCCTCTGACAGATTAAGTTTTTGAAGAATATAGAAATCCCCTCATTCATTAGAATGAGGGGATTGTTTTTTAAAACTTTAATCCTATTCCTCCTATTATTTGATAATAATAAAAAGTAATTTTTTCATCTTCAATTTTCAATTTTATTTCTTGATAATTGGATTCCATAAAAAAGAATGTTTTTTTGCCTATTTCAGTTTGAATCCCGCCTCCAATTTTCATACATGTTCCCATCTTAGACATTTTTTCTGTATTGCCATAAATTAATATCCCGTTTTTATCATATCGTTTTGTATTATCAATGAATTTAAAAGTTGCCCTTCCAATACCTCCAAAAACATATGGAGCAATTTTTATTTTTAGAGGGATAATTAATTTAAGACTTGTTGTGTAAGCTGAAAATAAGAATTGATCATTGTGTTTGACATAAGAATTATCATAGGAAGAATATCTATAATGCCTTTTAAAATTATCGGCTCTAGAATATTCTCCTTGGAGTTCAAAATATTTATTAAGAGAATATCCAGTTCTTATAGTAAAAGTAGGGCCATCATTTATCTTTTCTATTTTTCCTATTTTTTTTATTCCTAAACCATAGCCCCATCCTAATCCCGCAGAAACATTAAACTTTTTTAATTTGTTTTGTTTTACTATTGAAGTATCCTCTTCAATTATTTCTGTTTGTATTCCTGTCTCCAAAGATCTTGTTTCTACGAGTTCTTCTATTCTATTTTCTTTTGTTTCTTGAGCATTGCTCAACGAAACAAACACAAATAACAAAATAAGAATTAACCAAAAAGCAACCACTGTAATAGTACTAAATATTCTTTTCATAACTCCCTCCCTTGACCGAACATTTTCTTAAAATGTTTTAGGTCTTTTTCTTTTTAGATTTTATTCGTATGTGCCTATTCGTTAAGGCTTTCGTATACTTTTATTCAATTTTCAAAGTTCTCACCTTAACATTTAGCATACTAGCATTAATTATCTAAATTGTCAAAAAATAAAAATTTGTTTTTTGGTTCGATGTTCTCATAAGTTTTTTTCTGATATAATTAAACAGTGAATCCCACCACATAAATTATTATGTGTGGGATGAATAAAATAAAAATGAAAAAACATACAGAAAGAGGACAAATTATGATAGAAGCTATCGTTGCCTTATCTATTATTACCATTGGTATTATGGGTGTATTTACTCTGACTTCAAGATCTATAAGTTTAAATCGTGTGACCGCAGATAGATACGTTGCGGTTAATTTAGCTAACGAAGGGATTGAATTAGTAAAAAATTTAATAGATAGAAATATTATGACCTTAGACTCAGAAGAAGAAACCATGGCATGGAATAATATTCCTGGTTTTGATGCTGATATTAGTGAATATGAAATTGATTATGACGATACGGAATTGTCTTCGGTAGACGGAGATTCTTTATGTTTTAGTTTAAGTGGTTACTATAGATACGAATCAAATTGTGAAGAAAAGAATAAAACTAATTTTAAAAGAATTATAACTATTACTAATAAATCTTCAGATCATATTGAAGTTGTTTCCAAAGTTTTTTGGACATCAAGGGGAGGAACTTATGATTTTAGTGTGAAAGATGATTTTTATAATCTTCAAGCGTTTAAATACAATGTTAATTTGAAAAAATAAATATATTAAATATGTTTAAGAAATTTAAATATTTATTAAAAAAGAAAGGAGATAGAGTGGAGGGTTTACCCAGCACCACTTTTTCTTTAAAAAGTGGTGCTGGGTTTACAATGATAGAGCTTTTGGTGGCTATTTCTGTTTTCAGTATTATTATTGCTGTCGTTTCTGGAATATTTATTACATCATTACGTTCTCATCGTACCTCTCTTGCTTTAATTTCTGCTAATAGTGATGCTCAATTAGTTTTAGAGCAAATGACAAGAATGATTCGCAAAGGAGAAGATTTTGGAGCAGATACAATCGTAGGTGATGGCTCGGGAGATATGCCTCAATTTAAATGCTTGCGATTTCATTATGGATCTGGGGGTAATAACCACATTGTTTATCGTTGGGATAGACATAAGACATTCCTAGAGCGGAGCGTTGGCAATGATTATCGTGAATGTGACGCAGACGAAGGTTTTTATGGAATGGTGAGCGAGAATTTAAGAGTAGAGTTTGCTAATTTTAGAGTAGATTATTCTGATATATATTATCCTAGAATAACTATTCTTTTGAGAGTTGGCACGAAGAATACGCAAATTTCTTCTGATAAAATTCCATTTACTAATCTTCAAGTTTCAGTAAGTCCTAGAGGTGATAGTAGATATTAGAAATATGAATATAGAAAATACAAGAAAAAATAATAAAGGACAAGCAATGATGATTGTGATTATGGTTTTATCCGGGGTAATGATAAGCGCGATAGCTGTGTCTGGTGTTTTGACTGCTCGCCAAACACGACAGAGTGCTGACGCGGGATCTTCTTCTAAGGCTATTTTTGCCGCTGACGCGGGATTGGAATGGATACATTATAAAGTTTATGAGGGTAATTTTGAAAAACTTGATGCATGTGATCTTGATTGTCCTGATGAAAATGATGATGACTGTGATCAGTTTCCAGAATTTGATGAAATTACGAATGGAATTGAAGTGAAATTAGAAACAACTTGCGAACTTGATGATTCGGGCGATTATAACAATTACGAAATTTCTTCTACGGGGAAAACCTATATAGGAGACACGCAGAGATCTTCTTATACTTTTAGTGAGAAATTTTATCTTCCAAAAATTGAGAACTAACCTTCATTTCAAGTCATTTCCAACGGCTCAATATATGAGCCGTTAGAAATCAGGAATTTTTCTTTAAATTATCTATAATAATGACTCAAATTTCAAAAGTTAAAAAAAGAATAGAAAAGCTTAAAAAAATCATAGAAAAATATCGTTATGCTTATCATGTTTTGGACAAATCTCTTGTCTCCGATGATGTCTTAGACTCTTTAAAAAAAGAACTTTTTGATTTAGAAAACCAATATCCTAAATTTATAACATCGAATTCTCCAACTCAAAGAGTAGGCGGAGAACCGATTAAAGAATTTAACAAAGTAGAGCATAAAGAACCAATGGTTTCTTTAAACGATGCTTTCTCTGAAGAAGATATGCAGGCGTGGCTAGAACGTTTAGAAAATTATTTTGGTAAAAATATCAGCGTAAATCCGCGTTTAGATCAGCGTAAATCCGCGTCTTTGTTTTACTGCGAACTGAAATTAGATGGATTGGCTGTTGAATTATATTACGAAAACAAAATTTTTAAACAAGGTTCTACTCGTGGCAATGGTTTAATAGGCGAAGATATTACTCAAAATTTAAAAACTGTAGAAGCTATTCCCTTCGTGCTTGATGACAGTAATGCAAAAATAAAAATTCCTAAAAAATTAATTGTAAGAGGAGAAGTTTTTTTATCAAAAAAAGAATTTAATAGAATAAATAAAGAGCAAGAAAAGAAAGGAGATAAAGTTTATGCTAATCCTCGTAATGTTGCCGCTGGTTCTGTACGACAATTAGACTCTAAAGTTACTGCAAGCAGAAAACTTGATTCGTTTATTTATGATCTTATCTCATCTGCGGATGAGTTGGAAAAATTAGGTATTAAAACTCATGAAGAAAAACATGAAGTTTTAAAATCATGGGGTTTTAAAATTAATTCTCATAATAAAAGTGCTAATAATTTAGATGAGGTTTTTAAATTTCAAAATTATTGGAATGGAATCAATAGAAAAAAACTAGACTATGAAATAGATGGTATCGTAGTGCTTATTAATAATAATTATGTATATGAGAACGCTGGTATTGTTGGAAAGTCTCCGAGAGCTGGAATAGCTTTTAAATTTTCACCAAAAGAAGCAGAAACTATTGTGGAAAATATTAAAATTCAAGTTGGGCGCACAGGAGTTTTAACACCAGTTGCTGTTTTGAGACCTGTAAATGTTGGTGGAACTACTATTACGCATGCGACTCTTCATAATTATGACGAGATTAAAAGATTAGACGTGAGAATAGGTGACACAGTTATTATATCTAGAGCAGGTGATGTTATTCCTAAAATTTCTAAAGTTTTAAAAGATTTGCGTCCTAAAAAAGCCGAAGAGATTAAAACTCCAAAAGTTTGTCCTATTGATGGAGCCAAAGTTAGAAAAGAAGGAGTTTTTTTAAAGTGCTCTAATAAGAATTGTGGAGGTAGGCACAAAAAAGCTCTTTATCATTTTGTGTCTCGTGGAGCATTTAATCTTGAGGGCATGGGGCCAAAAATAATAAATAATTTTATAGACGAAGGACTTATTAATGATGCATCTGATATTTTTACTCTAAAAGAAGGTGACATAGTAGTTTTAAAAAGATTTGCCGAAAAATCAGCTAAGAATATAGTAGAAGAAATTAATGCTAAAAAAGAAATAAAATTAGCTAGATTTATTTATAGTTTAGGGATAGGACACGTAGGAGAGGAAACATCACAATTACTTGCTTCTCAAGTAATTTCTAAATATAAAAATCAAATATTCCTGGCCGGACAGGCAAAAATCAAAATTAATGATATTATAAATTTTTTTCTAAATATTTCTATTGAGGATTTACAAAAACTTCCAGACATTGGGCCGAAAGTAGCAGAAAGTATTTATATTTGGTTTTATGATAAACGCAATATAAATCTTTTGAAAAAGATGGAAGAAACTGGAGTAAAAATTGAAATAGAGAAACAGAAAAAAAATAACAACAAATTAAAAGGATTATCTTTTGTATTGACCGGAGGATTGGAAATGATGAGTCGTGACGAAGTAAAAGAAAAAATTAGAAATTTAGGTGGTAGCACGAGCGAATCGGTATCTAAAAAAACTTCTTATGTGGTTGCTGGAGTCAAGCCTGGTTCTAAGGCAGAGAAAGCGAAGCAGTTAGGAATAAAAATTTTGACAGAAAGAGAATTTTCGGAGTTATTAGAATAGATACTACCTTGAGAACAAGATTAAAAGTTAAATGGAATATGAGATACGAGGCCAGATTTAGAAATTTTGAGATTTTTTAATTTTATATTTTACATTGTCATTTTACATTTTGATTTTTACATTTTACACTTACTACCATGGCAGAAATAGACAAAAAAAACTTAAAACATTTATCTGAACTGGCGAGAATTAAAATTAGTCCAGAAGAAGAGTCTAGGCTTTTAAAAGATTTTGAGGGTATATTAGATTGCTTTGAAGAATTAAAAAAATTAAATGTTTCTAATGTTGTTCCAATGACAGGAGGAACTAATTTAAAAAATGTTGTTAGAGAAGATGAATTTAATGCAGTCAAGGATTTAGGAAAAGGCAAGGAAGCATTTCCGGAAACAAAGGACGATTATCTTAAAGTTCCGTCTATTTTTAAGTAATGGATATAAAAGGACTAACAATTAAGAGCGTTCATCGTGGATTAATAAAAAAAGATTTTTCTTCTCAGGAACTGACTAAGGATTTTTTTAGTTTTATTAAAGGAAAAGACAAAGAAATTAATGCTTATTTATATTTATGTGAAAATTTAGCATTAGAACAGTCTAAAGAAGTTGATATTAATATTTCTAACGGAAAAGGACCAGGTACATTAGGAGGAGTGCTATTAGCAATAAAAGATAATATTTTAATAGAAGGATTGCCTTGTACTTCGGCTTCTAAAATTTTAAAAGATTACAAAGCTAGTTATGATGCAAGTATTATAACCAAACTTAAAAAAAGTGGTTCTGTGTTTTTAGGAAAAACCAATATGGATGAATTTGCTATGGGATCTTCTACGGAAAATTCTGCTTTTAAAATTACACATAATCCGCATGATTTAGAAAGAGTTCCAGGCGGTTCTTCGGGTGGATCAGCTGCAGCTGTATCAGCCGATATGGCCGTAGCGTCCTTAGGTTCTGATACTGGTGGTTCTATTCGTCAGCCAGCCGCTTTTTGTGGAGTAGTTGGTTTAAAACCTACTTATGGCGCTGTTTCTAGATATGGACTTACGGCTATGGCGTCAAGTTTAGATCAAATAGGTCCTTTTACCAAGACAGTTGAGGATTCGGCTATTTTATTCAAAGAAATAAGCGGTCAAGACTATATGGATTCAACCAGCGTTTCAATGAGTTATGGAGACGAACTTTTAAATCCTAAAATAGAAGATATTCAAAAATTGAAAGTTGGAATTCCGGAAGAATACTTTGCCGAAGGTTTAGATAAAAATGTTGGAGACAAAATTAATGAAGTAGTAAAAGACTTAGAAAAATTAGGAATTAAAACTAAAAAAATTAGTTTACCGCACACAAAATACGCTCTTTCTTGTTATTATATAATTATGCCAGCAGAAGTAAGTGCTAATTTATCCCGTCTTGATGGCATACGTTATGGATCTAGAGAAAAAGCAAAAAATCTTTTAGAATTATATGAAAAAAATAGAGATTTTGGTTTTGGACCAGAGTCTAAAAGAAGAATTTTATTAGGAACTTTTGTACTTTCTTCTGGTTACTATGACGCTTATTATAGTCAAGCGCAGAAGGTGAGGGCTCTTATTAAAAAAGATTTTGACAAAGCCTTTGATCCAAATGGATATGGTATTGATGTTATTTTAGCACCTGTAACTCCGACATCTGCTTTCAAGATTGGCGAAAAAACTAACGACCCGCTTTCTATGTATTTATCTGATATATTTACCATTCCTGCTAGCTTAGCGGGAATTCCAGCTATTTCTATTCCCATCAAAACACAGACTAACGCAGACAAAATTCAGCGTAGTTCAGCGTTAAGTCAGCGCAAGTCCGCGTCTCTGCCAGTAGGATTTCAGCTTATTGGTAAGCATTTTAGAGAATCAGATATTTTAGGTATAGGTCAATTTTACGAAAAATTGTATAATTAAAATAATGGATTCTTTTAAAGAAATTATTAATTATATATTAGAATTTTATAATTTTATCAAAGAACTAATTAGTTCTAATTTGCCATGGTTACATTCTATTTCATTATTATTATCAGGTTTGTTTTTATGGGGGATTATTTATATTTTCATAAAAACTGATTATTTTAATTTAAAAACAGAAGAGTATATGGATATTTTTGGTGTGGGAAATCTTACTAAAAGAAGGTCTTTAAAAGGATGGGAACAAATAAGAAAAAGAATTTTATCTTCTGATCAACAAGATTGGAAAATAGCAATCTTAGAAGCAGATAAAATTTTAGATGAAATTTTAAAAATGTCTGGTTATATTGGAAGTGATTTAGATAATAGATTAGAGTTAGTAAGGAAAGAAAACTTAGCGGTTTTAGAGGAGATTAAAAATGCTCATAATTTAGCTAGGCAAATTATAAAAGATCCAAGCATGGAATTAAAGAAAGAAAACGCAATCGTGGCTTTAAAATCCTACAAAAAAGCTTTTATTGAGTTGAATTTATTAGAAGAATAACTTATATTGAATAAGTTAAAAGTTAAAAGTTAAAAGTTAAAAGTTA
>JAHILT010000082.1 GCA_018896875.1 Patescibacteria group bacterium | reverse complement strand
CGGAATATATTACCTCCTTTTCCGAGGCTTTTATGAACTTAAAAATCGGAAATGAATTTGATGTTAGTAATTTTTATTCCGCATATAATAATCACATTTTATTTCAATGTTTAAGAATTATAAATGACTTAAAAAACAACGATAGTCCAGCAACGATTGAAAATTTAGCTTTAGCGATAATGTCAAAAAATGAAGGAGGGGAATATAACAAGGCCTTGAAAGTATCATTAGAATATGACCATAAAAAAATAAAACAAATTTGGTTCAGTAGAGGACAGGAGTTTAATAGGGTTATAAAAGGTGTTTTTGTAAGATGGTTAAATCAGACTAAAATGATTAGTATAGAAAATAAAGAAGGAACAACCTTTGTCTATTTAACTGATTTTGGTAAAAATATTTTTGAAAAATATAGAGAAAAATATTTACCTATTTCTATATCGGGAATATCCCCTGTAGAGTTAGCTACCAGAACAACGACTTCATTTGCGGATATTAAGTTTGTCCTTGAAGGAAGTTTAGACAAGCAATATCTAAGACTCTCGGTTTCTAGTGAGACAAACAATAGATCTGGAGCTGTTTGGGAAACTATAGTAAAAGATAATTTGAATAAATTAAACTTAGATGTTAAGTGGTACAAAGAAAGTTTAGATTTTGCAAATATTAAATTACCTGATGAAATAATTATTTCGCTTACTGGAGGGACAAGGCATAATCCAGACTTAATAATGCATAATCCACTTTGGCTAATAGACCCCAAAAAAGATGTTAATGCAGAAATGCATAAAGTTATTGCTTATGATAAATATGGCACCATTGTTAATGGTCTTTCTATAATAGTTACACAAAAAATTATGAGGTCTGATAAAGTAGTCATAATGGAAAGTCTAGGATTAAAAAATGTTTTAGTCTTAGATGGATATGCCCTACAAGTTTTATCTGACAACCCTTCATATTTTACTAAAGAAAAAGTTATATCAATAATTAATTTAAGTCCTGAAAAAAATATTCACTACTTAAACGAGGAATTAATATTTGATAATTTTGTTAATTAAATTACGAAAGTAATAAATGTTTCAAGTATAAATGGGGTTAGTCGTTGTTTTTTTCAACGGCTCGCTAACGGCTCATATATTGAGGCGTTATTTTTTTTAAAACCATTGACTTAGATTTGCATACTGGTTAAGATTTTTGGATAAAAAAATATTAGCACTCTTGACGTTAGACTGCCAACAGACTAAAATAATGAAGTTAAACGTGTATTGGTGGATTTAGCTAAAAAAATTAATTGGAATTTACGAATAGAGAATTAAATAATAAAAATAAAATTATGGAAAAAATAAAAAAATTGAAAAAGGAGGAATTACTAGAGTTGCTTCAAGTAACTGTCGATAAAATAGACTTAATAAATGATTTTACGAATGAAGTTGAACAAAAAAGAGCAAATTTAAATACCCCTTATGAGGAAGTCGTAAAAGAAGGTGGTTTATTGAGCAAAATTAATAAAGCCAAAGAGGATATTGATGAAAAATTAAAATTAATACTAGATTCTTATAACAAGATTTGTGAAGGAGATGAAAAGAATGATTCAATAAAAGATCAGCTAGAAGAATTATTAGATTATTATCAAAAAAGCAAAGATAAAATTACAAATTTTCGAATTGAAATTTTTGGAGGAGAAATTGAGAATGAAAATGGTAAAATAGAAAAGATTCCAGGATTACAAAATCAGATAAATGAGTTTTATAAAAAACAGAAAGAAAAATATGATGTGCTTTATCAAAAAATCGAAGAAGAATTAAAGGGTGGTGCTACGACTATAAATTTAACTAAGGCATTCGCTGATAAAGTTGATGAATATAAGAAATCTTCGGAGAATTGGTCTCGCTTATTAATTTTACTCTTACTAATGATGAGTGTTTATTTTGGAGTATTAAATTGGAATATGTCAGGTATCGAGACGCTTACCGAGGCATTTAAGAATATCGTTTATAGAGCTCCGTTTTTAGCATTTGTCATTTGGCTTGGCATTTTTCTTGGTAATAGACGAGCGGAAAGTAAAAAATTAGAAGAATCTTATAAGCACAAAGAAGTAATGGCGAGGTCATTTATTGGTTATAAAAAGATGTTAGAAACGATAGATGATGAAGATGAGGGATTATTGAGACAACACATGAATAATTTATTGATTGCAATAGGAAAAGATTCTAGTCTATTTTTAGACACAAAAGGAGAAGACTACCCCTTGTTTTCATTCCTTGGTCTTAAAAAAGAAGACGAATCCGAAGAAGAATCAGAATAGTAAAAATTTAATTTAAATATGAAGATTATTTCTTGTGGTCCATCTCATAGTTCTAAAAAAGCTAGACAGATTAAAAAATTACTTCGTATCTTTTGGATTTTAACGGCCATCATGCTTTTTTGTTATTTGATTTATGTGG
>JAHILT010000081.1 GCA_018896875.1 Patescibacteria group bacterium | reverse complement strand
ATCCCAATTTTAATAATTTCTAATTTAGGGCAGGATAGCGATATTGAAAAAGGAAAAGAATTAGGAGCAATTGGTTATTTAGTAAAAGCCAGAACTTCTATTGATACAATAGTTACTAAAGCCAAAGAATTTTTAGGAAATAAATAGTTATTAACATTTTTTTGAAAAAAAATATTATATGTAGTATAATATCAATATAATATTAAGGTAATAAAATAAATAATTTGCTTGGTCAAGGCGAAAAAATAAAAATATAAAAAATGAGTAAAAATAAAATAATAAACAAAGGTTTTACATTAATAGAATTATTAATCGTTATTGGTATTTTGGCGGTTTTAGCAAGCGTCACTTTGTTGGTTTTAAATCCTGCGCAAATGTTTGCTCAGGCTCGTGATTCACAAAGAGTCTCTGATTTAAATACATTGAGGAGTGCTATTGGTTTATACTTGGCGACGGCAGCTGCTATTGACTTAGACAATACTGATTCTTGCACTGATAATTTCTGGGGAACGTTTGCTAGTACGACAGGAGGTACAGTCGGTAGAGGTACTTTTATATATGCTACGGCTACTACTAGCGTAGTTAACACAGGATGGATTCCTATTAATTTTGGTAGTACAGCTGGCGGTGCTCCGATTAGCTCTTTGCCGTTAGATCCTACAAGTATAAGCGCAACTTTGGATTCTAATACTAACTCTCTTTACGCTTATTATTATTTCTGTGATAGTACTAACACCACTTTTGAACTTAATTGTAATCTTGAAAGTACTCGCTATGCCACAGACGGTGATGATGATAAAGAATCTAAAGACGGAGGAAACAAGGATTATATGTATGAAGTAGGGACAGATCCAGGTTTGGATTTATAGTTAAATTTTTTTATATGTTATAAACAAAAAATCCTCGTTTACGCGAGGATTTTTTGTTATAATATAAAAGCAGATTAGCAACTAGTCATTAAAAAGTTAGTAATTATATTTTATTATCATTTTTTTTCCTAGTCGCTAGTCGCTAGTCGCTAGTGGCTAATTTTCTAATCTACTATTATATGAACATCCCAATTCAAAAATTTAAAGAAAAAGTAATATCAGAAGACTTCATAACCGAAGCTGATTTTGATATTTTATCTGCCGAAGCAAATAGAATGGGACATTCTATTGCGGATGTTTTGGTTTCTAGGGGTATAATTTCCCAGAAATATTTAGATGATTTATTAGTTTCTCATTTAGGAACAGAAAGAGCTGATTTTGCTTCTATTCAAATAGACAAAAATATTCTTCAGCTTCTGTCGGAAGATTTAGCTAAAGAAAAAAGAGCAATTGTTTTTGCTAAAGATGACGATGGAGTTTTTAGTGTAGCCATGGAAGATCCAAGCAATTTGGCAACAATTGAATTTTTAGAACAAAGTTTAGGCGGAAGCATTAAACCTTTTTTAGCATTAGGAGAAGATTTGAATAAGGGTTTTGCTTTGTATGGAAAAAAGCTTTCTAAGGATTTTCAACAAATTATTGAAGAAAATATTAAGGCCTCATTACATACAGGGAAGAAAGACGAAGAAGCGGCAACCGAAGTTCCAATTGTAGCTATTGTAGATAATATTATTTCTTATGCTTTTTCTGTTCATTCTTCCGATATTCATTTTGAAATTTTTGATGATGAAATTTTAATTAGATATAGAATTGACGGAGTTCTTCAAGAAATAGCTAAAATTCCTAAACAAGTTCATGCCGCTATTGTGGCTCGTGTTAAATTATTATCTCAATTAAAAATAGACGAACATTATAAACCTCAAGATGGTCGTTTTCGTTATCAAATTGTCGGTAGTGATAATGTTTTAGATATCAGAGTTTCTGTGCTTCCTACTTATTATGGAGAGAAAGTGGAAATGCGTTTGCTAACCGCTTCTCAACGCCCCTTGTCTTTAAAGGAGCTTGGTATGTTGGAAGATACTGTTGAATTAGTAAAAGAGAGTATAAAAAAAAGTTATGGAATGGTATTGATTTGCGGTCCTACTGGATCTGGTAAAACTACTACTCTTTATTCTATTCTTAATATTTTAAATAAACCGCAAGTAAACATAGTTACTATTGAAGACCCTATTGAATACGATGTTAAGTTTATAAATCAAACACAAATTAATCCTGTGGCTGGCATTACTTTTGCTAATGGTCTAAGGTCTATCCTTAGACAAGATCCAAATATTATAATGGTTGGTGAAGTTAGAGATAGGGAAACAGCTGATATCTCTATACAAGCTGCGCTTACTGGACATTTGGTTCTTTCATCTTTACATACTAATGATGCTCCAACGACAGTACCTAGACTTGTGGACATGGGAGTAGCTCCATTTCTGGTAGCTGCGGTTGTTAATATAGTTTTAGCCCAAAGATTGGTTAGAAGTATTTGTTTAAATTGTATTTATTCTATGAAACCAACTAAAGAAATGATTGACATAGTAGAAGATCAATTGAAAGAATTAGGAGTACAGGAAAGAACTAAAATGCCAAAATTAGTTTATGAAGGGAAGGGATGCGTGGCTTGTGGAGGAGATGGTTATAAAGGAAGAATAGGTATTTTTGAAGCTTTAGATATTACCAAAGAAGCTAGAAAAGTGATTATTAGTAAAGATTTTTCATTGGCTAATTTAAAAACAGTCGCTAAAGATCAAGGAATGAAAAGTATGTTTGAAGATGGATTAAGAAAAGTGGAAAAAGGAATGACTACTTTAGAAGAAGTATTGCGCGTCATCCGCGAATAGTGATACCAATATACTAATTATGAAATTCCATTACAAAGCCTCTGATCCAAGAGGAAAAATAATTGAAGGGAAGTTGGATGCTTCAAGTTCTTATGAAGTATTAAATTCTTTAGCTCAAAAAGGACTTCGTCCTATTTCTATTAAATTGGCTAAAAATTTTGATATTGATTTTAAAAAGATTTTTGAAAGCGGAATAACAGTTGAAGATAAGGTATTTTTAACAAAGTATTTATACTTAATGCTTAAAGGTGGCACAGACCTATTTGGAGCTATTAATATATTGATACAAGATTTTAACAAACCAATATTAAAATCTATTCTTATTGAAATAAGAAACACCTTAGAAAAAGGACAACCATTCTATATAACTTTTGCTAAATATCCTAAGCATTTTTCTAGTGTTTTTACAAGTTTGGTTAAAGCGGGAGAAGTGTCCGGAAACCTAGAAACAGTTTTTTATAATTTAAGTATTTCTCTTAAAAAAGAACAAGAATTACGCAGTAAAATACAATCCGCTTTTGTCTATCCGATTATACTTTTATCTATGGCCACCGTGCTTATCTTACTTTTGGTAACTTTTGCTCTTCCTAAAATTGGTGGAATTTTTACAACGGCAGGATTTGACATACCTTTTTTCTCGCAAATTGTTTTTGCAACAGGAAATTTTATAAATGATTGGAAAATGATTGTTTTCCCAGGCATTTTGGCTCTTATTATAGCGTCATGGTATTTCTTTACAAAAACTTTGTCTGGCAGAAAATTAATTGCGCGGATTATAAGCAAAATTCCTGTTGTAAATAAACTTTTAAAACAAATGGCTCTTCAAAGATTTGCCGCTACTTTTTCGTCTTTGATGAAAGCAGGACTTCCTATTTTAGATGCTTTAGAAATCACAGCAGAATCTGTAGGTTCAGAAGAATTAAGACAAGTTTTGCTTAGAATTTCTAGAGACGGATTGGCGAAAGGATTAACTATTGGACAAGCTTTTCATCAAGAACCATATTTCCCTGGAACTGTCACCAATCTTATTTCTGTATCTGAAAAAGCTGGACATACAGAAGAAATTTTAAAAACTTTAGCTGTTTTTTATGAATCAGAAATTGAAGGGCAGGTTAAAAATATAGTTACTTTTATAGAACCAATGCTACTTTTATTTATGGGACTTGTTATTGGAGGAATAGCTTTGGCAGTCATAGTTCCTGTGTATCAGTTGGTAGGAGGGATGTAATATACTAAAACAATTTTAAATTTTAAATTTTAAATTTTTAAACAAAGCTTCATAAGGCCGTCATTCCCGCGCCTCGTCCTGAGCTTGTCGAAGGAAAGGCGGGAATCCAGTTCTTTCTTATCTTTCTTATTCCCTCCTTTTAAAGGCCTGCCCGCCCAGGGAGGGTAAGGGTGGTGGTCTTTTTTTGACAATTCCACCAAAACCTTAAAGAATTTGGTAGATATAACTAAATCCAGTCTTCTTTCCCCCGAAGTCCAACTTCCCAATATTCTTATCTGTTAATTTTTATATGTTATAATAATAATTATTATATAATTGAAACACTATTATGAAAATTTTTAATAAATTCCGCGTAAGTCTGCGTTTTATTCCGCGTAAGTCCCCGCCGAAGGCGAGGCTCGCCCTTTTGGGCGGCGCGTCTAAGGGTTTCACAATGATAGAGCTCCTAATTGTTCTAGGAATAACTGTTGTTATGGGCAGTATAATGACTACTAATTATTTTGGTTATCAAACCAAACAATCTCTTAATGGAACATCTGATGAATTATTAGGGAGCTTAAGAAATACTCAACAAAGCGCTATCACACAAGACGGAGAAAGCGCTTGGGGTATTTATGTAAATGCTGTTACAGATGAAAAAGACTATTACGAAATTTTTTATGGAGATAGTTACGCAGCAGGAACAGTTGTTTCCACAACTACTTTGCCTACAGACGTTCAGTTCTCAGCGCCTGCTCAAGGGAGTACAGCTGAAATCGTTTTTGCTAAATCAACTGGTATTCCGAGTGGCGAGTCTTATTTCTCAATTGTTTCCACTAGAAATAGTTCTTTTGCTTCGACTATAACTTTTAATACTACTTCAGGATTGATAGATTTTATTCCAAATTTTAGTTGTGAAGAAGTAGTTTCTTATGATGATAAATCATATGATACAGTTATAATCGGTTCTCAGTGTTGGATGGCGGAAAATCTTGATTATGATGATGGCTGTAGTTTAATAACTTGGGTAGATGCCACCGATGTAGGCTGGTGCGGATACTACACTGGAGGGCCATTCGCCAATGAAGGCCTCTTATATCAATGGTCAGCAGCTATGGATGGTTCTACAACAGCTGGGGCTCAAGGTCTTTGTCCAACTGGTTGGCATATACCCACTGATGCGGAATGGTGTACTTTAGAGCAGTCAGTAGATTCTTCTATTACTTGCGATGAAATTGATTCATGGAGAGGTATAGATGGAGGAGGCAAACTTAAAGAAACTGGCTATACTCACTGGAATTCGCCTAATACCGGCGCCACCAATTCTAGCGGTTTTACAGCTCTTGGAGTCGGTTTTCGTGGTTATTATGGGGATTTCGGGGGTCGTTTGGGGCTCGCGTACTTCTGGTCTTCGGTTGAATCTGGCGGTAATGGTGTGGGGCGAAACTTGGCTAGTACTGAAGCGCGAATTGGCCGGGGTGAAGTTTTTCCAAAGGTAGATGGCTTTTCTGTCCGTTGTGTTAAGAACTAGGGCACTAAGACAATTTCTAATTACTAATTTCTAATTTCTAAATAACGAGAGAAAGAGAAAGAAAGATAGTTTTCTCTGAAGTTCCCCGAAGTTCAACCTCCCAATATTTTTTTATTAATGGTAAAATATAAAGAGATTTCTTTCCGACTTCTTAGGCGGAACTAGAAAACCTTTACCCTGTTAAATAATTTTGTCTTTTAGACAAAATTGATGCAGGGCATCATTTAACAGGGTGCTCAAATTTGTAGATAAATTTTTTTCGCTACAAAAATGAGCTCTAAAATTTATATAAATTTGGCATGAACAAAAAATCTCAAGGGGGTCAATCCCTCGTAGAAATGTTAATCGGGCTAGGAGTTGTTTCTGTCCTTATAGCTTCCGCTAGCTATGGCTTAGCTTCGGTTTTGAGAATAAGTACTGTTTCTGAACAAACTCAAATTGGAGGAATGGTGGGCAATAGTTTATTAGAATCAAGTTCAGCATTAGCAATGGCAGATTGGAATAAAATTTATAATCTTTCAAAAGGCTCGGCTAACCATTATTTTTTAGTAAATTCTCCTACCACAACACCTACCGTAGTTAGCGGAGACGAAGGTGTTTTGTCGGGAAACATAACATATGGACTTGTCGGACATTGGGGATTTGATGAGGGTGGTAATAGCTGGGCTTATGATAATTCAGGAACCGGGAATTTAGGAACATTAATTAATGCACCAACAAGAACAGCGAGTACTAGTTGTAAGGTTGGGGATTGTTTAACTTTTAATGGAACGGATAATTATGTTGATGTAAATTCACTTGATAATTATCCGAATGGAAAAGGCTATCTAACTCTTTCAGTATGGGTAAAATTTACTACATCGCAAAATGGTAAACAGATAATTGGTTGGTGGTATGGTCAGAATAATATGTTAAAAGTTGTAAATGATAAAGTTTATTTTTATATAGACGCTGACGATGCATTAGGCGTTACACATGCAGATTCAAATAGTGTATTAAATGATGGTAATTGGCATCATATTGTTGGCACTTACGATAAAGATGCTGGTTCTAATAATACGCTTTTGTATGTAGATGGGGCTGTTCAAACAATAAAAGACACAACCACAGGGACAATGGTTTCAACAAGTAAATTTAATATAGGTTCAATGAATGATTCTGGTGTTGGTACTTACAATTTTGAAGGCTCCCTCGAAGACGTCCGAATTTACGACCGCGCTTTATCAGCCTCAGAAATCACCCAATTATATGAAAGTCCTGCTTTTGTACGCTATTTTTATCCCGACACTGTTAAAAGAGATAATTGTGGAAGAGGAGATATTACAATAGATGATGCTAGCACTTGTCTTGGAGCAAGTGGCGTAAGCGAAGATCCTTCCACTCAAAAAATAACTGTTAATACAATTTGGGATATGAAAGGCGTTCGTCAAACTCTAGAAGATTTAATTTATGTAACTAGATGGGTTAATACTGCCGCGAAGCAAACAAATTGGGATGGAAGCAGTGATACGGCCGGACCAATTACAGAATTTAGTTCTGATTATTTTGATTATGATACCATTTCAACCACTACTTCTGGGTCAATTAAAGTTGATTTATAATATGAAAAATAAAACATTATTAATAATTTTATCATCAGTATTAACCCATCTAGTT
>JAHILT010000080.1 GCA_018896875.1 Patescibacteria group bacterium | reverse complement strand
ACAATAAGCGGAAATATAAAAAAATATAGAAATAAACTCGATATTTCTCAAGATGTGCTTTCAAAAAGGGCAAATCTTGCTTTTCACACGATTGCAAAAATAGAAGCAGGCTCAACACCAAATCCTACTATTGATACAGTAAAAAAAATCGCAGACGCTCTTGGCGTTTCGCTTGATGACTTAATGAAATAAAACTATGGCAAACTTAACCACACTTGAAAAACAGATATTTGAAAAATTATTCCAAATGGACGGTGGTTATGTTTTAAATTTTTCAGATCGAACAATGGGAGAATTTTTTAGAGATGATATGGGGATTGATATTTACAATAAAAAGTATAACTATGCAAGCGGTTCAAAAGCTAATCGTATGCGTGGTTTATGGTTAAAAGCAGATAAAAAGACTGTTGGCAAAAGCGTATTAAAACTTATTGAATATATTGAAAATCAAATCTTGATTGATGATCTGAAGCGAGCGGATTTTCCGACCGACAGAATGACTGCTGCGAAAAATATCGGGGAAAAACTTCTTGGAACAAAAACGAAAGTAGAAAATAAATCACAAGCTACTTTCAAAAACGGTAGCATAAACATAACCTTGCAGAAAGAAGTTTTTGATCATGTGCAAAAATTGTTGAATAGTGGACATTATTTTAACGCTGTGGAAGAAGCATACAAAATCGTCCGCAAAAAACTAAAAGATATAAGTGGAAAAGAAAAGGCGACAGACGCTTTCAGCGCTTTAAACTACAAAAAGATTTTTGGACACGAGCCTGCGGACGATGCAGAAAAGGATTTTTTTGAAGGCGTAAAATTTTTGCATATGTCTATTCAGTTTTTGCGCAATGAAAAAGCACACACCCCCGCCATAGATTTAAATAAAAATTTAGCAATACATTACATTTCGCTTGCCAGTTTGGCGTATGATTTAATAACGAGAAAATGATTATGGCAAAATCTTCAAATTCAAATTTGCATAAAGCAAACAAAGCAAAAAAGGATGAGTTTTATACTCAGCTTGTTGATATTGAAAAGGAATTAAAACACTATAAAGAACAATTTCGTGACAAGGTAGTATATTGCAATTGTGATGATCCTTTTGAAAGCAACTTTTTTAAATATTTTGCTAGTAATTTTAATGCTTTAGGTTTAAAGCAACTTATCGCTACGAGCTACAAGCCATCACCAATTGCCAATACACAATTATCATTATTTGGAAACGACAAAACTCTCGCCAAACCAAAAGGTCGTCCAAAAGTAACAGCAAATAAATTCATCATCAACGAAGTTAGTGATTTAGATGGCGATGGCGCTTTTGATTTGCGAGATATTGCCGAGCAACTAAAGACTAATAAAAATAACGAGTGGTCACCATTGAAAGGCGAGGGAGATTTTAGAAGTGGAGAAAGTATTGAGCTTTTAAAACAAGCAGATATTATTGTAACTAATCCGCCTTTTTCATTGTTTAGGAAATATATTGGTCAACTTGCAGATTATGATAAAAAATTCTTAATTTTAGGGGATCATAATGCTATTACCTACAAAGAAATTTTTAAGTTAATTAAAGAAAACAAACTATGGCTTGGTTATGATAATGGTGGAACAAAATGGTTTCAAGTTCCTATGGATTACGATATCCCAACGGAAACAAGGAAAAAAATTGAAAATGGAATTAAATATTTTAGTATGGGCAGAATTGTTTGGTTTACAAATCTAGATACTATTAAGCGTCATCAAGAAATTACACTGTATAAAAAATATTCACCAAAGGAATATTTTAAATATGATAATTATGAAGCCATAGAAGTTTCTAGGGTTTTAGATATCCCGTTAGATTATTCAGGAGTTATGGGTGTTCCTGTTACTTTTCTAGATAAGTGGAATCCAGCTCAATTTGAGATTATTGGAATGGCAGAAGATAATGGAAAAGGTATGTCTGGTGGAATTTGGGATGGAAAAAATCCGCACTGTGTGATTAATGGGCAAAACAAATTCAAACGAATATTTATTCAAAATAAAAAACCACAAAAATAATATGAAAAAAGGAATTATTTACATTATGACAACGGCAGTATCTGGTTTGATAAAAATCGGTCAAACTGGTACTAAAAATTATTCTGAAAGAATGCGATTTTTAGAAGCAAACGGATACTCTAATGTGTCTGGACTAAAGAGATTTTTTGCTATTGAGCTTGATGATTATTCGGACAAGGAAAATCTTTTGAAGGAAATTTTTAGTAAGCATAGAGTTGGTGATAGTGAATTGTTTGCTTTGGATTATGAATTAGTTAAGCAATTACTTCTTTCTTTTGATGGAAAAATTATTTATCCAGAAAATCTCAATAAAGAAAAGGAATTTGATAAAGTCTCCGAAGTTAGAACTCAAAGTGGTTTATTTAGTTTTTATAAAAAAGGATTAAAGAATGGTGATGAAATTGTGTTTATTCAAGATAAAAGTATAATCGCAAAAGTTTGCGGAGAACGAGAGGTTGAATACGATGGGCAAGTTTGGAAATTATCACCACTTACTAATAAAATATTTGAACAAAAAGGAAGATTAACTGGATCATACCAAGGAGCTAATTATTTTGAATATACGGGCAAAAAATTAAAAGATTTGCCAGATATTAATTAAAATATTATGAAAATAGATTTACACAAAATTAAAATTGCGGAAGTCGTAAAAGACTACAAAGATAGTGCTGAAGAAGGTGTTAGTGCTTTTGGAGGTAAATTGGATATTCGTCCGAAATACCAAAGAGAGTTTGTATATAGCGGAAAACAACGAGATGAGGTAATCAGAACTATTAAAAATGGTTTTCCTTTGAATGTGATGTATTGGGTAAAAAAAGAAGATGGCAATTTTGAAGTGCTTGACGGGCAACAAAGAACAATCAGTCTTGCTCAATTCGTAAATGGTGATTTTTCAATTGAATTTAATGGTAGAACTGCAATGTTTCATAATCTGACCAAAGAAGAACAAGAGCAGATTATGAGCTATGATCTTATGATTTATCACTGCGAAGGAAATGATAAGGAAAAACTTGATTGGTTTAAAATTATCAATATCGCTGGTGAGAGATTATTTCCTCAAGAGCTTAGAAATGCCGTTTATACTGGACCGTGGCTTTCTGATGCAAAATTGAAATTTAGTAAAACAAATTGTGCGGCGTATTTACTTGCGCATGACGGAGGGCAATTAGTAACAGGTTCTCCTATCAGGCAGGAGTATTTAGAAACTGCAATTTTTTGGATAAATAACGGAGAAATTGAAGAATACATGGCAAAGCACCAGCATGATAAAAATGCGGATGAATTGTGGAAATATTTTCAAAGTGTAATTCATTGGGTGAGAAAAGTTTTTCCAAATTATCGAAAAGAGATGTCGGGTGTAAATTGGGGCGAACTTTACAATGAATTTAAGGATAAAAAATTTAATTCAGAAAAACTTGAAAAAGAAATAAAAAAATTAATGCAAGATGAAGATGTAACAAAAAAATCGGGCATTTATTCATATATACTTACCCGAAAAGAAAAATATCTTTCTATTCGAGCATTTACACCAAACATGAAACGAGAAGCATACGAACGACAAAATGGTATTTGCCCAGATTGTAAGAGTGAAAATAAAAACAAAAAATGGGAAATAGGAGAAATGGAGGCAGATCATATTGATCCGTGGCACGAAGGAGGAAAAACAACCGCAGAAAATTGCCAATTATTATGCAAAGAATGTAATAGAAGAAAATCGGGGAAATAAAATTATTCGTATTAAGTGCAATTTAATTATGACTGAAAAACTTAAATTTAAATTCTTAAAAGACGCTCCTCTCGGAAATGAAGATGGCGTAGTTGAGTTTTACCATAATAAAGTTGCTCCCGCACTACAGGAAATACTTGAAAACGATTCTTGTGTTCATACAATCGGGCTTTTTAGTAAATGGGGAACAGGAAAAAGCACTGTCATTGAAATGATTAGGGATAAATATGAGTATCCAATGTTTGTATTTGACGCATGGAAATACCAAGATGATTCGCTCCGAAGGATATTTTTAATAAAGCTAGTTGAATTCTTAAACAACGAAGGCGAAAAAATTGACCCGTCTATTTTGGATCCCTTACATAAAACAACCGAAATCCGAGAAGAGGTAACAGTTTCTAATGAGGAATCTAAAAAGCAAAATTTTTGGGAAAAAATAAAATCTTTTCTAAAAGCAAATTGGCTTTTTGTAGTCGCAATTTTGCTATTGCTGATTTGGGTTAGTTTAGAAACATACTTCAGTTTTGATAATTTTATTATTCAAACTATTAAAAATTTTGCTGCAGTAGTTGGTTCGTTCTCATTGCTTGGTGTTTTATTAATACCAATTTTTGAAAAAATTTGGAAACGCTCTGTTGATAAATTTTTATCTTCTCTTGGACCACTTTCTACAATTAAGACAAAAGTAGAAAAGGAAGAACGACTCAATTCTCCAGAACAATTTGAAATTCTCTTTCAGAAAATAGTTGAGAAGATTAATAAGAGAGTTGTAATTGTTTTTGATAATATAGACAGAGTTCAAGGGGATACTGCGATTAAAATTCTTTCAACTATAAAAACATTTTTAGACCCTAAAAATGTAGCAGGTTTAACTTTTATTGTACCTTGTGATTCTGACGCTATAAATAATCAAATCAAAAGTTTTTATAAAGATAAAGACGACGACTTTGATTCTTCGGAATATTTGCGGAAGTTATTCAATTTAATTATTTGGATGCCCGAATTTATTGAGTCAGATTTGCACGCCTTTATAAACAAAATTATTGAAGACACTGGAGAAATAAAAAAATTATTACAACATGAGGATGTTGCTTTTGTTATTGGAAGCGCGTTTTCTAACAACCCTCGCGAAATAAAGCAATTTATAAATAACTTAATTTCAGCTTTAGTATTGGCCTCTAAAACTGAGGTTTGGGACAGGATAAAAGATGGTGTCCCTTATCTTGCTAAGGTACTTATTTTAAAACAAAAATATCCTACGGCATACCAGAGGTTAAAAGAGAAGTGGTTTGAACCAGAAAACATTTTACAAGATAAAGATGAGAATGGCCTACGAAACTTTATGCTTAATACAAGTCGAATTACCATTGATAATGCAGAGCCATTTATATATTTCAAAGAGCCGACTATTTCAGGAAAATTAACTAATTCCGTTGATTTAACCCTCGCTTTAGTTGAGGGCGATAAAGAGAAAGCGAAGGAAATTATCGAAAAGGAACAGGACAATACGGCAGTTGTAGATTTTGTAGAACTTTTATTGAGAAAGTACCGTAGCCAGAAAGATTTACAAAAAAACATATTTTCAACACATTTGGAGATTTTTAGTGAGTTAAAAGTTATTACTCAAAAGAAATTATATTACGAAACATTGGCACGTACATTGGATACTGACCTATGGCAATTTTTTGCTCAACTTCCAACAAATCTTATTTTTTCCAGTCTGTTAACTAAAAATGAGCTAGATGATCAATTTCGTAAGCCATTAGTTAAAAGATATGCGCTTGCTTTAGATAGCGAAGATGCTCGCAAGCCTGATAGTTTGGAACTTGTAAAAAATATTCTGATAAATTTAAAACAAAATTTTAACCTCGTAGATAAGGAGACGATAGCACAAATTTCTAAATCCATTGATGAACATTTCTCAAACAATTTTGAGATAATTTCTTTGTTTGAGAAATTGAAGGAACAGGAAGATTTTGTAACGCCACAAGCTTTTGAAAAATTTATTACAAATATTGATGAGCAAACTTTTCTCAAAGACAAGGAGATGTTGTCGCAATTTAAGGAATTTATTATTAAGAAAAAGAAATTTGGCGTAATTTTACAAAAGATTACAGAGCTAATTCAGAAGGAAACATCAAAACACCCAGACTACAGAGCAGAAAAAGAAACCTTTATGAAAGCCATTGGAGAAATATTTAGTGAATTTGAGGCAGAGTTAGGTAGTGCTGACGATGGAATTAAAATACAGTTGATTAAGCAGTTTACCCAAGCATTTAACGGTATAGGAGCATGGGATAATCGCACTTCGTTTGTCAATAATCTTCGCTGGCTACATTTTGCTGCGCCCGAAGCTCAAAAGAACGAACTTCAAAATTTAATAAATACTTATTGTCAGCAAGCGACTGCTTCTAAAATTCAAGAAGTTTTAGATTATTGGGAAAAGAAAAGCGTCGAAGGTTTTATTGATGATTTCTTTCCATCTTTTTTACAGAAAAGTATGATAGATGATGCCTACTTAGACATGATTTATAAAAGAGCAGATAAAAGTAAAAAACTTGAACTGATTACCAACCTCATCAATCAGAAAGGTGCAAACAGTCTAAACTTTATAAAGACACTTGATAATAACCTACCAGACAGGCAAGCGATTATAAAAAATTTAATTAGTAAACTTCCATCAATTCCATTTGACGCACAAGTTTTGATTTATGATTACTTACCGAACCAGCTAAGCAAGAACGACCCAGCTGATTTGAAAGAGCAGATAGTCAATCAAATTAAAACACTTTTGAAGTCAGATAATCTAGCATCTCAAGAAGCAGGACTAAATTTTCTCACAAATACCGATTCTTTAAGTGAAGAAAAGAGAAGAGAAATAGGGAAAGAGGTATTGGATTGGTTAAGACAGCCGGGTAAGATTCTCAACTCAAGTCATAGATTTGTTTTAAAATCAGTTGCAAGTTTGGTAGTGATTATGCAGGAAACTCTTGTAAGTGATTTTACATATACTCTTTTTGATATGTTGAAACAAGATAGAGATAAAGCAACTTTAGATGTTTCTCTTGAGATATTAAACGAGCTTAATCCTAAGTATCCAAAGTACGAAAAAGATTTTAAGGACTTGCTCGACCGCCTGAAGGAGTGGCCTCAAAACGAAAATAAAAATCTTGTGATAGAAAAAATTAAAAATTTAAAGTCTAGTAATTCCAATAAAGAAGAGAAACAATTTTGGAAAGAAATAGATTCTCTTATTAACCAAAACGAAGAATAAAATACTAACCCCACCCGCCACCCTTTAATTTTGTAGCCCCGCAAAAAAATCGGGCGAAGCCCGAAAAGCAAAAGGGCAAAAAGGAAGGGGGTTGGGGGGAAGGAATTTTTGCCCTTTTGCGATTAGAATTAGAGCGTTTCCGCTT
>JAHILT010000079.1 GCA_018896875.1 Patescibacteria group bacterium | reverse complement strand
TTTACTCCTTTCAATAATTCCTTTTTCAGTTAAAGTTTTGTAATATTTGTCGCTATTAGTTTCTAGGTCTTTACCTTTTTTCATAATCTCATAATTTCTAAGCCATCCATCTTTACTATGAGAACTATACCTTTTATTTTCATATCTTAATAAAGTATTAAGAATTGTTGTCTCATTTTCATTAAATATGTCTTGATTTCTCATAACTTAAGCTATAAATTAAGCTAAGTATATAAATGTTACCATTTTAAGTAACTAAATACTAACTTTTTAATTACTTCTTATAATTTGTAAAAAATAGAAATATTTAAGTAGTTATTCGACTCAATAACAAACAAGAAACTAGCTTCTTCCATTCTAAGTAAAATAAGAGAGTTGCCGTATTAATCCATTTAAATACTGAATATATTATTCTATTACTTAAAATGGAACTTAAACTAAAAAATCGTCGGATACAAAGCATAGGGTATTCTTTTTTTGTAAGTTTGCCTAAAATT
Organism: Patescibacteria group bacterium; assembly: GCA_018896875.1. Taxonomy (GTDB): domain Bacteria; phylum Patescibacteriota; class Minisyncoccia; order UBA6257; family 02-FULL-45-10c; genus JAHILT01. Next base: position 1,898 of record JAHILT010000079.1, on the reverse strand, counting down.
TGGTTAGAAAACGTAATGCTAGGTAAAGGCAGTAATCTAGCTATGACAATAAACAACGACAATAAATTGATTCTAGAGCCCCCTAAAAAATGAAAAAACAAGAAATCCCTGAATGGATTGAAAAAATTGATTCTTTGTTAGATTCTGAGAGAGAAAAGGCAAAAAATGAAAAATAAAAAGTTTAAAAGTATAGTTAATTGCACATATAATAATATACGTATAGAAATAACTAAACTTTTAAACTCCGAAAAAGAAATAAAGAAATTTCTAAAGGCTAATAAAATTTTATTGCAGTATATTTATGAAATCTCTATATCTTTATTAAATTATGAAATTATAAGCATGGCTTGTTTAGTTTGCTCTTATTCTCCTTTTGTAAAAACAAATCGAGCCCAAAAATGCAATTTATTAATTATTGCACCTAAAGGCTCGGGCAAGAGTACGCTATCGAAAATATTAGCCTTTGCAAATAGGAAATTCTTCTTAGAGTTGCCAAAAAAACCTTTTGAGTCCCTACTACTGAAAAAAGGGTCTAATTATTTTAATCTTAAAGTATTATTGCATAGTGATTTAATCACTTGTTTATTTGGTCTAACTTTAAAGCAGAGGCAACAATTATTAAGTTTCTTTACTGAATTGCTATCCGATGGTTTTTATAGCAGAGACAGCGAGAGCATTTCTGCTGAATGTGCTGTAATTTTTGGAATAGCCTCTGAGAATTTTGAAGTCCACCGAGCTGAATTAGTGAATTTAACTTTTCTTGAGCGAGTAATGCCTATTACAAAAAAAATTACTCGAGCAGAGGAAGTTGAGAATTTAGAAAAAAGTTCGGATAACCCTTTAATAAAGATAAAACTCAAATTTCCAAATAAACCAAAAAAAATTGATAGTAATTTCACTAATGAAGAAATTACAAAAATAAATAGGTATTCTCTTGAATTAAAAGATTTAGGGATTATGTCCAGCATTCGTGCTAAAAATTGGATAATATTATTTTGTCAAAGCAACGCCTTATTAAATGGCAGAAATGAAGTATGTAAATATGATTTAACGGTTTTTGAAATTATCTACCCTCTTATAAAAAATAGTTGTGGCTCTCCTAATAAGATAACCTTTCTACAAAGCATTCTCAAAAAATATCCAAATGCTAAAGATACAGAACTTATGAAATTAACAGGATGGTCAAGAGCTACTTTTTACAAATATAAAAAGCTCGTTGATACTTTATGTAATATTCCTGAAGAAAAGGAAGGAGAGAAATAAAATGACATGGACTAAGATTGAGCGAACAGCTCACGACTTTAAGGCAGAAAAAGAACTTGTAGGAGTTCTAAAAGAGAAAGTTGAATCTCAGTTTGAGGGATTTGACTTTATCTTAGAAGCTAAAGGAAAAGAAGTGCTTGTATTCGGCAAAACAGCACTACAGAGTAAACTATCAGGGGTCGCAATCGGAACAAAGATTAAAATTGTGTATCTCGGCGAGAAAAAGAGTGAAAAGACAGGCAGAAATTACGAGGATTATGAGGTTTTTGTGGACAAATAGTCCACTTTATTTTTTAAAATGAAACAAATAACCTTATCCAACATTCAAAAGCTACTAAGTGACGACCCTAAAAAAGAATTAATCTCAAAGAAAATTAAGAATAAGCTTATCTTCGAGGTTGAGGGCAGTAATCTAAGGGGAATATTTATCCCGAATGATTACCTAACAGGCACAGGAGAATTCTATTTAATGCGAGACATAGCACAACTAACTCGATTTAAATGCAAGATTAAAGATATAAAAAAAAGATGACCCGAGAAAAAGAAATTAAAAAAGATTGCTCTCGATTAGGTAATTATGTTCATGTAACCCCTTACCTAGTAAGAGAATTAAATAAAAATAAAAATGATGTTGA
>JAHILT010000078.1 GCA_018896875.1 Patescibacteria group bacterium | reverse complement strand
GCTTACTAGTCCTCGTTGCTTCGCCCCGCATAGCGGGGGCCCTGCCGAAGCAACTGCGGGGGTTTCGGGTAAAGATCAATTTTTTCATTATAAAAATAAGATTATGCGTTAAGAGAAAAAAGTGTCTGTGAGATGTTCCTCTAAAACGATTGTCTAGAACACTATATTCGCTTGATTGGTTGTATGGGCTTCGGACAAAGATTAATTTTCTCATTCTTAATAATTTTTAATTTTACATTGTCATTTTCCATTTTGATTTTTACATTTTTCATTTATAATTAATATTATAATATATGTTAAATCCAGATTTAAAACTTAATCCTAAATTGTTTGACGAAGATGTTGAGCAAGCATCAACTCGTGAAGGTTATGGCGAGGGAGTTGTGATAGCTGGAGAAGAAAATGAGAACGTTGTTGTTTTGTGTGCGGACTTAACTGAGTCTACTAAATCTGATGCTTTTGCTAAAAAATTTCCAGAAAGATTCTTTGAAGTAGGAGTGGCGGAACAGAATTTAGCAACGATTGGAGCTGGACTTGGCGTAAGTAAAAAAATTCCTTTTATTTCTTCTTACGCTTCTTTTTCTCCTGGTAGAAATTGGGAGCAAATAAGAACGACCATTGCCTACAATAATTCTAATGTAAAAATAGTTGGGGCCCATACGGGTGTTTCTGTAGGACCTGACGGAGCTACTCATCAAGCTATAGAAGACATAGCTACAATGAGAGCGATACCTAATATAGATGTATGTGTTCCTTGTGATGCCTTAGAAGCTAAAAGAGCAACAATAGACATTGCTAAAATTTGGGGACCTGTTTATTTAAGATTAACTAGATCAAAAACTCCGTTGATTACAACAAAAGACACTTCACTTACACCAGGAAAAATAGATATTTTTTGGGGAAGCAAAAAACCAGAAGTAGTAATAATTGGTTGTGGACCAATTATTTATAATGCTTTGTTAGCTGCCAAAGAGTTAGAAGAAGAAGACAAAATAGGAAGCGTTGTTTTAAATTGTCGATCTGTTAAGCCATTAGATGAAAAGCGAATTATTGAATTAGCTAGAAAATATAAAGCAGTGGTGACCGTAGAAGAACATCAGGTTATTGGAGGAATGGGAAGTGCGGTGGCTGAATGTTTAGCAAAAAATTGTCCGACTCCTATGGAGTTCATAGGGATGCAAGATGTTTATGGTGAGTCTGGTAGTCCAGAAGATTTGATAGAAAAATATGGGATGGGAGTTGCTGATATTAAAAATGCTGTTAAAAGGGTTATAAAGAGGAAGAAATAAAATGACAAAGAGTGTGGGAATGGCAGAAATTTTGATATAATATATTAATATGTTTGATGTTATTACAATTGGATCCATTACAAAAGATAATTTTTTGGAATTGGATTGTGAAATTATTAATTGGACTAAGACTCCTTTGGGGAAGGCAATAGTTTTGCCTTTTGGTGAAAAATTAGAAGTGAAAAAAATAGTATGTACGATTGGCGGAAATTCGGCTAATGCTAGTGTGACGTTTAGTAGAATGGGATTTAAAACTGCTTGCTTTGGAAAAATAGGAGATGATTTGGCTGGTAGAGAAATAAAAAGTTTTCTTAAGAAAGAAAAAGTTTTACCAATATTTGCTGTGGCTAAAAATAGTATTACGGCGCAATCTACTCTTTTATTAAATAAAGGTGAGAGAACTATTTTGGGTTATCACGGAGCTTCAAGTAATTTGAGTTTAAAAGATATTCCTTGGAATAAATTAAAAAGCAAATGGTGGTATATTTCTTTGGCGGGAGAATCAATTAGGTTTTTTAAACCTATGTTGAAGTTCGCGAAGAAGAATGGAATTAAGGTAGCTTTTAATCCAAGCGGTTTTCATATTAAGTATAGAAAAAAAGAGATTTTAGATAATTTAAAATATATTGATTTTTTGGTTGTGAATGAGGGGGAGGCGGCTAGTTTGGTTGGTATTTCTTTCAAAAAAGAAAAAAAAGTTTTTAAACGATTAGATGATTTAATGCCTGGGATTGTGGCTGTTACGAATGGTCCTAAAGGGGTTACAGTGTCAGATGGAAAACATATTTTTAAAGCTGGGATTTTTAGAGAAAAAATTATGGCTGATAGGACGGGTGCTGGTGATGCGTTTGGAAGCGGTTTTACGGCTGGGTTGATGCAAAAAAAGGATTTTGATGTTGAAGATATAAAAAATGCGATTCGGTTGGCTAGTGCTAACGCTACTTCGGTGGTGGAACATATCGGAACAACGCCTGGTATAATAAAAAAAGGAGATTTTAATAAATCAAGATTTAAAAATTTAAAAATTAAAATTTACCCTGTTAAATAATTCGCCTTTGGCGAATTGCTCAAAGAGCATTTACTAGGGTAAAAAGATTTAATGGAAAAATTAGAACATTTAGCGAAAATTTTAGGAGTAGAGAAAACGATGTTAGAGAAGATTGATAAAGTGATGACTGAAAGAACAGGGAAGTCTGGGGTTTTAGAGAAAGTTGAACTGGAGAATGAAAAAATAATGGAGGATACTTTAAGGGCTCTCAATTCTAACGATCGTTCGGCCGAGCATGTTAAGGGGGTTTTAAGACAAACTATTTTGAGTCATGAAAAGCAGTTCCTTGCATTTTTAGAGATAGTTGAAGGAAAAAATATTTTTGAAAAATCTGTTTTTCTAGCTAAGAAAATAGCAAAAGTATCGCGTGGATTTTTTCTAAAAAAAGAATATGCAAAAAAGATATTAAGAGAAAGACCATCGCAAAAACTTTTAGATTATTTAAAGGCTTCCAATATTGATGAGGTTTTAGAGAAATATGATGTTATTGAAATTTTTTCTTCTTTAAGATTTGTTGAAACCGATGAGTGGATGCACGAAACTTTTGAAGTAGCTTATAGTAAATTTACTCCTGATAATTTTGAAGAAAGAGAGATTGAAGTAAAAGTTTTGGGTGATGTTTGGTTAGAAGTTGCTAAAAAATTTGTAGCTAAAAAACATCACAATGTTAGTCATCTTAAAGAGTTTGGTGTGGTATTTGTTAATCCTATTTTTGAAAATATTCCTGGAAAATTTTTAAGAGACTTTGCTTTAATTCTTCATTATTTTTATGAAATTAAATTTTATTCTAATCTTTTTGAATCTTATTTTGATAAGCCAGATTTTGCCGAAAGATTAAAGTCTCTTTTGAGAGGGGATGTGAAAGATGTTTTTAAAGTAGAGGATGGTGAGTGGTTAATCATTCAAAGGTATTTAGCTAAAGTAGACCCCAATGACACTCGTCTATTTTTACCTAGGGTTAATCCAGAGTCTTTGTATTGGCTAAGAGGAGAAAGAGACCTTGCTCTTTTTAGTCCTGAAGATAGTGATAAAAAAATGGATTTGAAAATTTGGAATAATTTAGATTGGGTTGGTGGAATTTTTAAGGATGGAATAGACCAAATTGTTAGTTTTGATTTAGAAGATAATGCTATGTCGTTAGTTTCTTTTATGGAAGGAAAAAATGAAACATTTAATTATCATCAACGTGAAGCAATGTGGACTAAGATATTTTCTGAATATGTGGGAGGAGAAGAAGAGATGGAAAAATTATTAGTGGAAAATTTTGATAAGGGAACAATTAAATTTTAAGATTTTATTATTGAAATAGATTTGTTCTGCCAATTATTTTTTCGGAACGGCTAAGAGATGTTCCTCAAAACAATCGGCCGAACATTATATATTTTCCAAAAAATAAATGAGCGGGCAGAGATACACAGAAAGCGCGACGACTCGTTTCACTCAAACATGTCGCGCAAACAAAGAGTGCATCTCAAGAGCGAGACACATAGTTATACAGGCAGATAAGCAGTTATGTAGAAGAGAAAGAGTGGACTGTCTATTTATAGGCGAAGAAAGAGTGATAATTATTTGGTATAATTAAAGAAAATTATTATTATGATGGATTTTATTTTAACTTATTTATTAATCCCATTTCTTAAATGGGACTATTATATTATCGGGTTGGTGGTGGTTTTAATTGTTGCTTGTAAACGATTGAATTGTCCCCATTCTTTTCCGTCTATTTTTTTGAAATTTCGTGAAGTTGTTTCTCGGATTAGTTATAAAGTTTTAATTTCAGTTGTTTTAGCTTTTAAAGTTTTAGCTTCTTTATTGGCGACGTTAGCGCAATATCATGTTTGGTCTAGTAGCGAATTTACAAAACTTCTTTTAAATAAAAATGTTATAGATCTTTCTGTTTTGGAGTCTTTTTCTGGAAAATTGTTTTGGATTTTTAATAATAAATTCGGTTATTTTCTTTTCTATTCGTGGGGAAGGTTTTGGATGGAGTTGGTGGTTTCTTTGTTGATTGCTACGGCGTTTTATTTATTTTTATTGTTGTTGCGTAAATATAAAGATAGATTATTCGAAAAAGGAGAAACTGAAATTGGATTTTTGTTGGCTTTAACAGTTGGTTGGCCGAATTTTATAATATTTTTGTTGATGTCTTTTTTAAGCGCCGTTGTAATTTCTATTGTACGTCTTTCATTGTTTAAAAAAACTTATACAACATTAGGAATATTATTTTTAGCGTCTGCTTTTGTAACTATTTTATTTGGAGGTTATTTTATAGGTCTTTTAGGATTGGTGGGGTTTAGGGTGTAGGATAGTTGTTAGCGACTAGGGACTAGGGATTAGCCACTAGGGATTAAAATAGGGGTTAGCCACTAGGGATTAGGGACTAGTAATTGGGGACTAGGGATTGGGAAGTAATTTACAATTTAGAATTTACAATTTACAAACAAAGAAAGAGAAATAAAGATAGTAATTCAGTAGAAATACGATAGTAATTCAAAAACAAAAGAATTAAGATTATTTAAAGATTTAAATATATAAAGATTTATTTCAACTTCGGGAGAAAGAAAGGGATAGTGGTAATTTGATAGCAATTATTTAGAAAAGCGTTGACGGATTAGGTTTAAAGGCATATTTTGATATTAAGAGAGGTTAGCTGTTTTTTGGGAAAAATTGAACTTTAAAAATTTAATAAGGAGGAAGTATGGAAGAAAAAAAGAAAAATGAAAAAGACAAGAATCTAAAATTATTAGTGATTTTTGTTTACGGTTCTTATATTATGGGAATAGAAAAGGTTTCAATTGAAATAGCTATACGACGAGAGATAAAAGGAAATTTATTGTTTAAAATAATAGAAGGACTTGAAGAAGAAGCTAAAACTATTGAAATTGGATGCGGTTTTGATTTTGTTGATGCAAAATGGTCAGTTTTTTTTGAAAATAAAATAATAGATAGTGGAATAATAAGTTTAAAATAAAGCCCTTCATAATCATGAGGGGCTTTTTTTAATAAATTTGGTATAATAAAAACAATGCAAAGTTTAAAAAATTTAATTAAAAAAGCTGAAAAGAATAAAGTAGCTATTGGGCATTTTAATATTTCTGATGCGATGACTTTGAGGGCTATATTTGAGGTGGCTTTTGAATTATCTAAATCCCAAAAAGTTAAAATACCGATTATTATAGGGACGTCTGAAGGGGAGGCGCGGTTTTTGAAAATGAATTTGGCGGAAGCGATGGTGAGGAGATTAAGAGAAGATTATAATTTTCCAATTTTTATAAATTCAGATCATACTCATTCTTTGAAAGAAGTTGAGGAGGCTGTTTCGGTAGGGTATGATGCAATTATTTTTGATGCAAGTAAACTTTCGTTTGAAGAAAATATTAAACAAACTAAAAAAGCTGTTGAGTATATAAAATCAAAAAATAAAAATATATTAGTGGAAGGGGAGTTGGGTTATATAGGAGGATCTTCTCGTGTTTTGAGTTCTTTGCCAATTGATGTGTCTGTTGGGTCTAAAGACCTCACTAAACCAGAGGAGGCTAAGCAATTTGTTAAGGAGACTAAGATTGATTTGTTATCTCCAGCTGTTGGCAATATTCATGGGATGATTATAAAAGCGGAAACAATTTTAAATCCTAGATTGGATATTAATCGTATTAAAAAGATTCGTGAAGCGGTTGGTATCCCGTTGGTGCTTCATGGAGGCTCGGGAATTTCTAATGCTGATTTTAAAAAAGCGATTAGCGCGGGGATAAGCACGATTCATATTAATACAGAAATAAGACGCGCATGGAGAAGTTCTTTAGAAAAAGAATTTGCATTGAATAAAAATGAGACTACGCCGTATAAATTATTATCGGGAACATTTGCGGAAATTAAAAAAATAGTTTATGATAGATTAAAACTTTTTAATAATCTGAAATAAAAAATTATGGATCCCACACATAACAAAGACCAATATTTGATTTTGTGTAGGAATATCGTATAATTTAACATTATTTATAAACATTAATAAAACAACAAAGTCAGAGAAAGCTTTGCTTTCCAGTCTTTGTTATGTGTGGGATGGATTTACAAGTTCAAAAACGAGAAATGTCAGAGAAGCCTCGTACCTTAAGGCAGAAGGGATTAATTCCAGCTGAGCTTTATGGTAAGGGTATTCAAAATTTACATCTTATGATTCCTTCTAGGGCTTTTAATAAAGTTTATATAGAAGCAGGGGAGAATACGGTTGTTAATGCTATTTTAGATGGGGAAAAATATCCTGTCATTATTAATAATGTTGCTTATGATGGAGTAAGTGGCGATATTTTGAATATTGATTTGTATAAAGTAAGAATGGATGAAGAAATTAGAGTTTTTGTGCCTATAGAATTTATTGGTGTATCTCCAGCAGTCAAAGAAAAGAATGGTCTTTTGATTAAGTCTATTCAAGAAATTGAAATTGAGGCATTGCCTATAGATATTTTACATACTATAGAAGTTGATATTTCTAAACTTACAGAAATTGATCAGAGTTTGTATGTTAAAGATTTGTCTGTATCTAAAAAGGTAAAAATATTAATTGATCCGGAAACTGTTATTGTCACAGCCTCGGCTAAAGTAACAGAAGAAGAAGAATTGGCTGCGCAAGAGGCGGCTAGCGCTGATGTAGAAGGAGTTAAAGTTGAAGCTGAAGAGAAAGTAGGTGAAAGAGACGCTAAGAAAGAAGGGGAGGTTGCGGATGTGGCAGATGCTTCAAAACCTGCGGGTTCACCAGAAACTCCGAAGAAGTAATTTTGTTTTAATAGAAAAATCCCCGTTGAGGGGATTTTTTTGATAGATATGGTTTTTTATGCTATCTTATTAAATAGTAAATTAAGAATTAAATAGAATTTGGAAAAGAAAATATATGGCGGACAAGAACCTAAAATATTTTAAGAAAATGTTCGGTCAAGGAGGGAGTTATGAAAAAAATGCCGATAGTATTTTTTATGATAACGATATTTTGCGTGTTGGCAGTGGTGATATTTAAGGGAGTATCTGCTAAAAGGGATTTAGTTGATATTCATAATAGTTTGGATGATATTTACAATGCACAAAAAGCCTTAAGGGTAAAAGTTCAAGATTTGAAGATAGAAATTCAAGTTTTAAAGAAAAGAAATCAAGTTTTAAAGAAAGAAAGTCAGGCATTGAAGATAGAAAATAAAGCTTTATTGAAACGGAACCAAGATTTGTCAATAATGATATTGGAGATGACAGAAGTAATAAAACTTTGTTTGGAAATAATAGAATTTACTTCAGGGCTTGATAAGTCCATAAATAATAACGAATCTATATCTTTGTCTGAGCACAACGATTATAAGCAAGGATTGCGTAAGATATTCAAAAAATACGAAAAGAAATTATCTTGGCTAAAAGAAATTACATTGACTGAACAGAAAGAATAGAAAAAGTTTTATTAATTGTGCTTTAAACAATTAAAGCCCCCCGCGATGCGGGGGGCTTTTTATTAAAGTGTTTTTGGTTTTTGTTATTTGAATGACTTCGGAGATTGTTCTGTTTATTCATTCCAACATTCTGCAGAATGTTGGAATGAATGATAAAAAGGAAGAAAAGGAATTGAAGGGTTGGGGATTTTTATTAACTATAGGAGTTCAATTTTCATAGTTTTTTCTATAGTTTTGCTATAATTTTAATTTTCAAGAAAAAAAGTTTAGTCTCACGCGTGAGACTATGGAGATTTAAATATATAAAGATTCTACCCCTGAGCGGGCAAGCAAAATCTTTGAGGGTTTTGGTGGATATAATAATTAGGGAACTAGGCATTTGGCACTAGTAACTAGGCGTTGGGGACTAGAAGAAGAAAGAAAGAGAGTTGTTTTGTTTTTTCCAACGGCTCGTTAAATATTGACTTCATAAGTCAATATATTTTTGCTCCGCCATACAGGAGTAAGGGAATTTATAATAAAAATATAAAATATAAAATTATGAATTAAGATTATTTAAAGATTTAAATATATAAAGATTTAAGGATTTTAGGAAATTTGGAAGTCTGATTTCCTAATATTGTTAGGTTTGTAATATTTTGGTTTTTACATTTTAAATAATCAGTGCTAACATATTAGGTATTAAGGTTGAGAACTTTAAAAATTGAATAAAATCTGAAGGGAGGAAGATATGAAAAAAGTGCCGATGGTATTTTTTATGATAGCGATATTTTGCGTGTTGGCAGTGGCGATATTTAAGGGAGTGTCTGCTAAAAAGGCGGAGGTAAATAGCGACACAGAAGTTTTGAATGAAGAAGTTCATATAAATAATGACTTGGAATCTTCGATTAAAGAGGCCCATATGAACAGCGAATCAAAAGCTTCGAAGGAAGAGAAACAAGCCCTAGTGGAAGAAGTTCAAGTTTTGTTGGAGAATTGGTATTCGGCCATCGAGAAAAGAGTCCAATCTTTAGAGGAAGAAAGACAAGCCCTTGAGAAAGAAGTTCAAGTTGAAGTTCAAGTTTTGGGAAGAATAATAGACGAAATGAAAGAGTGGTTAAATCTTTGTCGGAAAAAAGGATCTATGTCCCTATCTGAGTATAATGACTATAAGCAAGGATTGCAGAATATAGTTAGAAAGTACGAGAAGGAATTGCCTTGGTTAAAAAAGAAGGAATCAAAAAAATAAGTTTTTATTAATTGTGCTTTAAACAATTAAAGCCCCTCGCGATGCGGGGGGCTTTTTATTGGGAATTTATAATAGGGATTTGCTATAATAAATACTATGAGAATAAGGCCTCGTATTTTAATTGACATAAAGAATGACAAAGATTCAGTTTTTTCTAGAAAAGAATTGAGGTTAGATTTGCGCGAAACAAAGACTATAAGAATTCCTATTCTAAAATTTTTAAAAGCCAGCGCATTAGTTATGGCTAGTTTTTATTTGGTTTTTGGTTCGGTTTCTGCTCCAGTAGGAGGTGATCAACTTTCGTTAGCGGCCCAAGAAGAACAAGAGAGACAGGAGCTTGAAGATCAATTAGAATTATTAGAGCAACAAATAAATGAACATCAAGAAGTAGTTAATCAGTTTCGGGGACAAGGAGAAAATTTAGAAAGCGAAGTTAGCAGGCTTAATGCTAAAATTGCTAGTCTTAATTTAAAACTTGAATCAACTGTTTTATCATTAAAAAAATTAGACAACGATATCGAAGATACTCAAAATAATATTGAACAAACTGAAAGTGATACACAAAAAAGTAAAAGAATATTATCTAATGTTTTACAAAACTTATATTTTAGCGAGAATGTTAGTCTAGTGGAAGTATTTTTGAAAAATCCTGAATTGGGGGATTTTTTTACTGATATCAAAAGTTTGACTGATATTCAAGATAATTTAAGAATAACTTTAGAAAAAATTATAATTCTTAAAGAAGAATTAATTAATGAAAAGGAACAATTGGTTCTTAAAAAAGGAGATGTTGATGATTTAGTTGCTTACCAGACTAACCAAAAACAGGGCTTGAATAATACTAAATTAGAGAAGAATGATTTATTAGAAATTACCAAAGGACAAGAATCAATATATCAGAAACTTTTAGAAGAAAAAATGGAGTCGGCGGCGGAAATTAGGAGTAGAATTTTTAAGCTTTTGGGCGGTGGTGAGTTGCGATTTGAAGAAGCTCTTAAGATTGCTCAATTGGCTGAGAAGTCAACGGGAATTCGCGCAGCTTTTATTTTGGCTATTTTAACTCAAGAGTCTGCGATAAATGGTGTTATCGGCGCGAACTTGGGAGGGTGTAATTATGATGATCCTAGAAATAATGTAAGCGGGACAGTAATGAAGGATAATCAGAAGGGCGCTTTTTTGGCTATTTTGTCTAAGTTAAAAATGAATTCGGATAAAACTCCAGTTTCTTGTCCGATTGTTCGTGATGGAGCTTATGGGGGAGCGATGGGGCCGTCGCAATTTATGCCAACGACATGGGCAATTTATGGAGGTTATGAAAAGAATGGTTCTAGTGTTTGGGAATATAATTCTAGCAAAGATTATATCGGAAAAATTACTGGCAATTATCCTTCGTCTCCTTTTCGAAACGCTGACGCTTTTGTGGCTACAGCTTTATATATAAAAGATGCTTATAATTCAAGCTCGTGTGTGAAATATTCTAATGATTATAAAAATGTTTCTTCACAACAAACGCTTAGGGAAAGGTGTGCGGCTTCAAAATATTATGCGGGGGGGAATTGGTGGATTCATCGATGGAATTATGGAGAGCCGGTGCGTGAACGTGCCGATAGATTTCAGAAGGACATAGATATTTTGATGGCAAGTAGTTAGGGATTAGGCACTAGGAACTAGGGACTAGGGACTAGGAACTAGGAACTAGGAACTAGGGACTAGGGACTAGGGACTAGGGAGACTAGTAAGAAGAAAAAGGAAAGAGTAATTTAGTAGAAATATAATAGTAATTCAAAAACAAAAGAATTAAGATTATTTAAAGATTTAAATATATAAAGATTTATTTCAACTTCGGGAGAAAGAAAGAGTAATTTAATTGGATGAGAATTTATTTAAGAAAAGATTATTCAAAAATTTAAATATATAAAGATTTAAACATATAAACATTTAAAGATTTAAGGAAATTAGGGAGTTGGACTTCCTGATATTATTTATTTTTTTGGCAGATTTTTTTTAGAATAATATCTAGATTGCCGTCTAATACTTTTTCTATGTTGTGTATTTTTGCATTATATCTGTGATCGGTGATGCGGTCGTTAGGGAAGTTATATGTTCTAATTTTTTCTGACCTGTCGGCTGTTCCGACCTGTTCTTTTCTGTCGGCACCTAATTCTTGTACTTCTTTTTGTTGTTTTTCTTCAAAAACTTTAGCGCGTAAAATAGTCATGGCGGCTTCGCGGTTTGCCCATTGGGTACGTTCGGTTCTTGAGCTTACAATAATTCCTGTTGGTTTGTGTAAAATTCTTACGGCTGTTTCTACTTTATTTACGTTTTGTCCGCCTGGTCCTCCGGCACGTGTGAAAGTTACTTCTAAGTCTCCATCGTTTATTTCTACTTCTTTAGATTCGATTTCTGGGAGAATAGCTACACTAGCTGTTGATGTGTGGACTCTGCCGGCTTTTTCTGTTTCTGGGATTCTTTGTACGCGATGAACTCCAGATTCTAGTTTGAATTCTGAATAGACTCCTGTCCCTTGAATTTTGGCTATAAAAGTTTTGTATCCGCCAGTATTGCCTTGGTGGGCATCAACGACTGTAATTTTCCAGCCTTTTTTTTCTGCGTACCTTTGATACATTCTAGCTAAATCAGCAGCAAAAATAGAGGCTTCGTCGCCTCCGGCTCCGGCTCTTATTTCTAAAATTATTTTGTTGATGTTGTTTATATCCATAATAGTAAATGTAAAATTGAAAAATCAAAATGTAAAATGACAATGTAAAAATTAAAAATAATAAAGATTTGGGATTAATAGAGAGATTGCCACGTCGCTAATAATTTTCTCGGAGCATCGTAAGTTTTGTTCTAGATAATCATTTTTTCGGAACGGCTAAGAGATGTTTCTCTAAAACGATTACCTAAAACACTAATTATTTAATTGATTGTACGAGTTTTGGATAAAGATTAATTAATTAATAGAGTGGTGTAATTGAGTTTAAAAATAAAACCAGCGACTAGCCTTTAGTCGCTGGTTGTTTAAAATAGTTACTTCTTAGTTTTCTTGGTTTTTGTAGCTTTTGTTGTTTTCGTAATTTCTGTAAGTTGATTCTTTTTGGCTCTTGGTTTTTTGGCTGTTTTTGTTTTTTTGGCGGTTTCGGCTTTTGCTTTGCGAGCTCTGAATTTTTCAACTTTTCCAGCGGTGTCAATCAAATTTTCTTTACCAGTAAAAAATGGATGACATTTGGAACAAATTTCAGTTTCTAATTTTTCTACAGTTGAGCCAATTTCAAAAACTGTTCCGCAAGCGCATTTTATTTTAGCGTTTTTATAAAATTCTGGGTGGATGTCTTTTTTCATCTGTTTTATTGAATGATTAATAATATAAAGATTATATATATTGAAATTGGTTTTGGCAAGTTAATGTGATTGTTTAGTGTGTTATATTGACAATCATAAGCATTGAATATACTGTACAGGTAATATTATAAGTTCATTAAAATTTGAATATATGGAGGGGCTGAAAATGAAGAAAATAAAGAAAAAACGGAAACAAAAGCGTATTAAGATTGTAGGTCCGACACAGAAGATTATCAAAATCGTAGGACCAGCACAAAAATGGGTAGACCCTAAGGAAGTTGCTAAAGCTCTTGGGGCAGAAATTATAGGACAAAGAAAGCGAAGAAATAAAAGACATAGACCGTGACGTTGGGGAAACGCCCCTTAAAGGATGGGATGTGTTTAACTTTAGAGCGGGGTACCAATTTG
>JAHILT010000077.1 GCA_018896875.1 Patescibacteria group bacterium | reverse complement strand
TAACGGTTTCTTTGTTTACGGCCTGTGCATTTTTAATTCTTATTAATAAATCTGTATACATAATAAAAGAAATTTAAAATTTAAATATCAAAATCCAAAATTAAAAAACCTTAAAATAAATTTCGCAAAGCGAAATACCGAAATTTTACATTTTGATATTTAAATTTTAAATTTCTTTTATTATGTATACAGATTTATTAATAAGAATTAAAAATGCACAGGCCGTAAACAAAGAAACCGTTAAGGTTCCTTATTCAGCTATGGATAGAGCAGTTTTGAATGTGCTTAAAAAAGGAGGATTTATTGATGATTTTACTGCAATAGGAAGAGTTCCTAAAAAAATACTTGAAGTTAATTTGAAATACAAAGAAGATGGAAAGGGAATTGTTTCTGGGGTTAAGGTTCTAAGTAAGCCATCTAGGCACTTATATTCTTCTTATAATGAGATATATCCAATTAGACAAGGATATGGTTTATTGGTTGTGTCTACATCTAAGGGTATAATGGATGGTCGATCAGCTAGAAAAATAAAATTAGGAGGAGAGCTTCTTTTCGAAATTTGGTAAATAATCACTAATTTTAATGTTAATAAATTATCAATATGTCTAAAATAGGGAAAAAATTAATAACAATTCCAGAAGATATTATCGTTAAAATAGAAGGCGATATTTTAAAGGTTTCTTCTAGGGATGGTAAAAAAAATTTGGAGTTAGATTTATTACTTGGTGTTGAAGCTAAAATTAATGAGACTGAACTCGTTTTTAATATTAAAAATAAAGATATTCAAAGTCGCGCTAATTGGGGGACAATGAGAGCATTAGCGCAAAATGCTATTTTGGGCGTAAAGGATGATTTCAAGAAAATTTTAGAATTTAAAGGAGTTGGTTTTAAGGCCAATATTGAAGGAGGTTCACTAATTTTAAATATTGGTTTTTCTCATCCAGTAAATTTTAAAATTCCAGAGGGCATTACTATTACTACTGACAAGAGTACAATTACGATTGTTGGTATAAGCAAATACTTAGTTGGGCAAGTTGCTTCAACGATAAGAGCTTTCAAGAAGCCAAATCCGTATAGAGGGACAGGTATTAAATATAAAGGCGAGGTTATACGTAAAAAGGCTGGTAAAACGGCCACAAGTGGAACAGGAGTTGGTTCTTAATTTTTTAAATATTTTTAAAGATTATGTCTAATATAAAACAAATAAACGAAAGAAAAAATAGACGTCGATTAAGAAATAGAGCGAAAATTTTTGGTACAAACAAAAGACCAAGACTTTCAGTTTTTAGAAGTAATAAATATACTTATGTTCAGTTAATAAATGATAATACTGGAAAAACATTAGTTTCGTCTTCTACTTTTGAATTAAACAAAAAAACAAAAAAAACCGATACAAAAACAAATCAAGCAATAGCGATTGGATTATTGATAGCAGAAAAAGCTAAAAAATTAGAAATTAAAGAAATAGTTTTTAATAAAGGATCCTATCTTTACCATGGTCGCGTGAAGGCAGTTGCCGAAGGAGTCAAAGAAGGTGGTTTAAAAATTTAAATAAAGTAATTTCTAAACAAATTTATGAACAATTCAAATAATCCAAGTAGTAGATATAAAAAACGTTTTAGGAAAGAAGCACCTAAAAGTGACTACAAAGAAAAAGTTTTAGATCTTAGAAGAGTTACGCGTGTTGTGGCTGGTGGTAAAAGATTTCGTTTTAGAACAACATTGGTTATTGGAGATGAAAAAGGTACTGTTGGCGTAGGGATAGGGAAGGGAGTTGATGTTCAATCATCAATTCAGAAAGCCAAAATTGACGCTCGTAAGAAATTACTAAAAATAGCTTTAAAAGGACGAACTATTCCTCATCAGGTTGAAGCAAAATTTAGCGCTGCTAGAGTAGTAATAAAACCAGCGAATGAAGGACGTGGTCTTAGAGCGGGAGGAGCTCCTCGTGTAGTTTTGTCTTTAGCTGGTGTTAAAGATGCAACTGCAAAATGTCTAGGAAGAACCACTAATAAATTAACCAATGCTTTAGCCGCCATAGAGGCGTTGAAAGAATTAAAAGTTAAATAAAAATTATCATGCAATTGCACAATTTATCAATAAAATGCATAAAACCCAAAAGAGTTGGCCGAGGAGGAAAAAGAGGAAAAACAGCTGGACGTGGAACAAAGGGACAGAAATCACGTGCTGGACATCGTATTCGCCCAGCGCAAAGAGATTTTTTAATCCGACTTCCTAAATTAAGAGGCTATAAGAACAATCCTACTAGTCAGCCTAATTTGATTTTGAATTTAGATGAGTTAGAAAAGATTAAAGGAGAAGTTGTAAACAGAGCGTCTTTAAAAGCTTATTTTGGAAAAAAATTTAGAAATGAAATTAAAATTTTAGGAAATGGAAAAATAAAAAAAGCTATAAAAGTAGAAGGAATAAAAATTTCTAAAATTGCCAAAGATAAAATAGAAAAAGCAGGAGGAAGTGTAAATTAAAATAATTACTAGTCAATAATAATTGTAAGTTAAATTTATGGAAAAGTTGAAGCAAATTTTTAAAACACCAGAACTTAGAAAAAAGATATTCATAGTAGCTTCTTTACTTTTAGTTTTTCGTGTTTTTGCTACTATTCCTATTCCAAGTGTTGATTTTGAAAAACTTAAAATGCTTTTAAGTTCTAGTCAACTATTGGGTCTTTTTGACTTATTTTCTGGTGGAGGCATAAGTAGTCTTTCTGTGGTAATGCTTGGTGTTGGTCCATACATTACAGCTACTATTGTAATGCAGCTTTTGACTATGGTTTTTCCTTATCTTAAAGAGATTTATTATGAGCAAGGAGAAATGGGTAGAGCTAAATTCAATAGAATTTCACGTTATTTGACTGTGCCTTTAGCAGCTTTGCAAGGATATGGTTTTTTGAACTTATTACAATCTCAACAAGTTTTAATAACCCCATCTACTTTTGATATTTTAAGAAATGTTGTAATAATTACAGCTGGAAGCATGTTGTTGGTATGGATTGGAGAACTTATAAGTGAACAAAAAATTGGTAATGGTATTTCTTTGTTGATTTTTGCTGGTATAGTTGGCCGTTTACCGCAGATTGTTAAGTCTTTATATTTTAATTACAGTCCTAGCCAGATTACAACTTATGCATCTTTTGTAATAATGGCAATTGTTGTTATTGCTGGTGTGGTATTTGTGAACGAAGGCGAAAGAAAAATTCCTGTTTCTTACTCAAGAAGAGTAAGAGGTAATAAAATGTATGGCGGTGTTTCAACTTATTTGCCTCTTAAAGTAAATCAAGCAGGAGTTATTCCTATAATTTTTGCTATTTCTATTCTACTTTTACCACAATTTTTGGCTCAAGCGTCAGCTTTTATTTCTCCTGATTTTTCTTTAACTTTTAATAATGTGGTAAATAGTTTCTTGGGAAATCATGCCATTTATTCATTAGCATACTTCTTATTAGTTTTTGCTTTTACTTATTTTTATACAGCAATTACATTTGATCCTTCTGAGATTTCTAAGAATCTGCAAAGAAGCGGAGGATTTATTCCTGGCATTAGACCGGGAGAACCATCTGCTACTTATTTAGGGAAGGTTATTAATCGTATTACGTTATTTGGTGCTTTATTCTTGGGTCTCGTTGCTGTTCTACCTAATATTATGAGAATATTCACTGGAGTAGAAGCTTTAACACTAGGAGGAGCAGGGTTGCTTATTGTGGTAGCTGTTGCCTTAGAGGTTAAGAAACAAATAGATTCACAATTAGCAATGAGAGATTATGAAGGTGTGTAAATATTTTTAATTACTTCAAATTTTTAAATTAAAAAGAGAGTTCGCAAATATGGGCTTTTTTTTGTTATAATAATTATATTAATTAAAAATCCACCGTCGCTTCTTCCGTCACTAAAGTTTTGGCGGACAAGAATGCTATGGGACGGATACAGTAAAATATGAAAAAAGCAATAATATTTTTAGGACCACCAAGCTCAGGAAAAGGAACGCAGGCCGATTTGTTGTCAAAGAAATTTGGTTTCTATCATTTTGATACTGGTAAATATATTGAACAGATTGTTTATGACCAAGAAAATCAAAAAAATAAAATTATAAAGAATGAACGGAAAATTTTTGATTCCGGCGTTTTAAATACACCATCTTGGGTTTTAAAAATTATTGTTGAAAAAATTAAAGAATTATCCAAGGCAGGGATTAAGGTTGTTTTTAGTGGTTCTCCGAGGACTTTATTCGAAGCTTTTGGCGATAAAGATAACAATGGACTTATTGAAAGTCTGGATAGGGCATATGGCAAAAAAAATGTGGTAATTATATATATAGAAGTTAGACTAGAAACAGCGATTTTTAGAAATGTTAATCGTTTGGTTTGTTCTGTTTGCGGAACACCTGTTTTATATCAGAAAGAATGTATTGTTGTTTCGTGTCCGCTTTGTGCGGGTTCTTTGAAGAAAAGAATTTTTGATAATCCAGAAAAAATGAAAGTAAGAATGAATGAATTTAAAAATCGCACCGAGCCAATAATAGCCCAACTTAAAAAGAAGGGATATAAAATAAATAAAATTAATGGTGAAAAACCGCCCTTTGAAATGTTTGAAGAAACAAAGAAAAAAATAAAATAGATTAAAACGGTGTTAATAAAAACCCAAGAACAAATAAAAATGATAAGTCTTGCTGGTAGGATATTGGCAAGCGTTGCTCAAGAATTGAAAAAGAATATAAAGGAAAGGATGATGTTGAAAGAACTTGATTGTTTGGCTAAAAAATTAATTGAAGACGCAGGAGCTAAACCAACTTTTTTAGGTTATCAACCTCATGGTGCTGACCATCCTTTTCCTGCGTCAATTTGCACTTCTGTGAATGAAGTTGTTGTTCATGGTATTCCTAATAACTATAAATTAAAATCAGGAGATATTTTATCGTTAGATTTTGGTGTTACTTATGAAGGATTTATAGCAGATTCGGCTTTTACGGTCGGAATAGGTAAGATTCCGGAAAAAAGTAAAAGGCTTATGGAAACGACTAGAAATGCTCTTTCTTTAGGTATTAAAGAATGCGAATCTGGAAAAACTCTGGGTGATATAGGATGGGCTATTAATAATTACGTAAGAAAGAAGGGGTTTAGAGTTGTTAAGGGGCTTTGTGGGCATGGCGTAGGGATAGAACTTCACGAAGATCCATCTGTTTTTAATGAGGGACAAAAAAATACAGGATTAAAATTAAAACCAGGAATGATTTTAGCTTTAGAGCCCATGGTGAGCGCAGGTGATCCTTATATAATACAGACTAATCAAGAGGGGTACGCAACAAGGGATGGCAGTTTAACGGCACATTTTGAGCATACAGTTTTAATTACAGATAAAAAACCTAAAATTTTAACTATTTTATAATTTTTTGTTTTAAAAATGGTATAATAAAAAATTATGGCTAAACCTTTTTTATCAGTTATTATTCCAGCTTATAATGAAGCTAAGCGTTTACCGCTTACGTTGATAGATATCGATAAACATTTAGATGATCAAGAATATTCTTATGAAATTATTGTAGTTGATGATGGATCTACTGATGATACAGCTGAAATAGTAAAGAGATTTATTCCGTTGATTAATAATTTAAAACTTATAGAGAATCAAGAAAATAAAGGCAAGGGAGCAGTTGTTCGCCAAGGGATGTTATCTGCTAAGGGATTATGGCGTCTTTTTATGGATGCTGATAATTCCACTTCAATCGTGGAGTTTAACAAGATGATAACTTATTTTAAATCTGGATACGATATAGTGATAGGATCGCGTTCTGTTAAGGGTTCAAGGCTTTTACCTTCACAGTCTATTTGTAAAAGATTTTTAGGCAATGTTGGCAATTTAATTATTCAAGCGATGTTGCTTCCTAAAGTGTGGGATTCACAATGTGGTTTTAAATGTTTTTCTGATGATGCAGCAGAAAAAATATTTTCTTTGACCAAAATAGATAAATGGGGGTTTGACGCTGAGGCACTTGCTTTAGCTAAGGCTTTGAAATATAGAATGAAAGAAATCCCGATTTTTTGGGTTAATGATTTTAGATCTTATGTAAAATTTAGAGATTATTTGCAAGTTTTATTTGAAACGGTTAAAATACGCTGGTGGCTATGGCGTGATGCATATGATATAAAATCTGATAAATATTAATTTAAATAAAAAATAAAATGAAACAATATCTAACAAAAGAAAAATTAAAAGAATTAGAAGCCGAACTTAACGAGCTAAAAACTGTTAAGAGGGTTGAAATAGCCGAAAAATTAAAAAGAGCTAAAGAGCTAGGTGATCTTTCGGAAAATTCGGAATATTTTGAAGTTCGTGATCAACAGGGACAAGTTGAAAGAAGAATTTTTGAGTTAGAAGATATAATTAAAGACGTAGAATTTATAAAAAAGTCTAAAACAGGAGGTGTTGTTAGAATTGGTTCAACAATTAAAGTTTCTAAGGAAAATGCAAAAAAAATGAAGTTTTTTATTGTTGGATCTAATGAAGCTAATCCTGAAGATGGATATATTTCAAATGAATCTCCTTTGGGTAGCGCTTTTTTAGAGAAAAAAGTTGGTGACGTAGTTTCTGTTCAAATTCCAAGTGGTAGCAAGGTGGAATATAAAATTCTTTCCGTCGAGTAGGCGCGTTATTGAATATGTTAGAAGATCTTATCAAAGAACGTTTGAAGAAAAAAGAAAACCTTGAGGAGGCTGGTGTTGATTGTTATCCAGCTAAAGTTAAAAGAAGTCATAGAATCATAGAAGTTTTAAAAAACTTTTTCTTTTTGTTTTTAATTCGAAAAAAAATTTTTATTGTGGGAAGAATAATGTCTTTGCGCATACAAGGGAACATTATTTTTGCGGATGTATTTGACGGTAGCGGATCTATTCAGGTAGTGATTTCTAAAAAAATATCAAAAGATTTTGCTCTTTTTAAAAAAAATTTAGATATTGGTGATTTTATTTCAGTAAAAGGAAAACTTTTTAAAACTAAAGCTGGTCAAAAAAGTTTAAAAACAGAAAAATTAGTTTTAGCTACCAAGGGCATAAGGCCGATTCCTAGTCAATGGTATGGGCTTCAAGATGAAGAAAATCGATTACGAAAAAGATATTTGGATATTCTTTTAGATCCTAAAATAAAAGATATGTTTGAGAAAAGAGCTAAGTTTTGGAATGCTGTGCGAACATTTTTATTAAAGCGTAATTTTACGGAAGTAGAAACGCCAGTTTTAGAAAATACGACAGGTGGTGCGGACGCTAGGCCATTCGTAACTCATCACAATGCCTTAGATATAGATGTTTTTCTTCGTATTTCTATGGGTGAGTTATGGCAAAAAAAATTAATGGTTGCTGGTTTTGAAAAAACTTTTGAAATTGGCAGACAGTTTAGGAACGAAGGGATGGACGCCGAACATCTTCAAGATTATACACAGATGGAATTTTATTGGGCTTATGTTGATTATAAAGCGGGGATGAAACTAGTTAAAGAGCTTTATAAATATGTAGCAATGGAAACTTTTGGAAAACTTAAATTTACTATTGGAAAGTTTGAAGTAGATTTAGGAAAGAAGTGGGAAAGGTATGATTATGCAGAGACTATCAAAAAATTTACAGGACTAGATATTTTTGATACTGATTTAACCGAAATAAAGAAAAAACTCGATGAATTAAAAGTGGATTATTCAATGGAGGGCTTCAATATAACTCGTGCTATGGATAATCTTTGGAAATATTGTAGAAAGCAAATTGCTGGACCAGGATTTCTTACAGGAATACCACTTGAAATTTCTCCTTTAGCCAAAAAAGATAAAAAAGATTTGAGGACCACTCAAAGATTTCAACCTATTATAGCTGGCTCTGAATTAGGCAATGGATATAGTGAGCTTAATGACCCTGTTGATCAATTGAATAGATTTAATGAACAAACAAAATTAAGGGAAGCTGGAGACGAAGAGGCTCAAATGAAAGACGAAGAATTTATTGAGGCCCTAGAATATGGGATGCCTCCAACTTGTGGCTTTGGAATGAGCGAAAGAGTATTTAGCTTTTTAATGAATAAAAGTGCTAAGGAATGTCAGATATTCCCCCTAATGAGGCCTAAAAAATAAAAGTGGCTAATTCACTATTAAAACTATGTTAGATATAAAATTCATAAGAGACAATATTGATGATATAAAATTAGCAGTGCTCAATAAGAATATTGATTTAAATATTGATGAATTGTTACGCTTAAACGACGAAAGAAGACAAGCTCAAATAAAATTAGATGAATTAAGATCTAGGCGTAATAAATTAGCTAGCGAAGGAAAAAATGGGAAGCCTAGCGAGAAACAAATTGAAGAAGGGAAGAACATTAAACTTGAAATTGTCAAACTTGAAGAATCTTCTATTTCTATAAATAAAAAATATTTTGATTTAATGGTGAGAGTTCCGACTATTCCTTCTTCTGATACTCCAATAGGAAAGAGAGAAGAGGACAATAAAGAGATTGGCAAATGGGGCAAACTTCCAGAATTTGATTTTAAACCAAAGGATCACATTGAAATTGCAGAAGATTTGGATTTAGTTGATTTTAAAAGAGGAACCAAAGTAGCTGGATATAGAGGGTACTATCTGAAAGGACAGGGGGCTCAGTTAGTAATGTCTTTAATGATGTATGTTTTTAATAAAATGATTGAAAAGGGATACGAGCCTCTTATTCCTCCAACTTTAATTAAAGAATTTGCTTTATTTGGTAGTGGTTATTTTAAAGGCGCAGAATACGATAGTGGCGTGGATGAAATATATCAAGTTGTTACTTCAGATAAGGAGTTTGATGGTTCTTTGAATAAAGAAAAGAAATTTTTAGCTGGTACTGCTGAACCTTCTCTGTTATCTTATTTTTCAGACGAAGTTCTAAAAGAAGAAGATTTACCAATAAGATTTTGTGGTTTTAGTCCTTGTTATAGAAGTGAAATTGGTAGCTATGGGAAAGACACCAAAGGGCTTTACAGGGTACATGAGTTTATGAAGATAGAGCAAGTAATTATTTGTAAAGCAGATATTGAAGAAAGCGTAAAATTACAAGATGAAATGGTGAACATTTCCAAAGAGATACATAAAGATCTTGGTCTTCATTATAGACAACTTCAAATTTGTACTGGAGATATGTCTCCAGGTAAATATAGAGCTTTTGACCTAGAAGCATGGCTACCAGGTTCAAATCGTTGGGCAGAAACTGGCTCAGCTAGCAATCTTTTAGATTGGCAGGCAAGAAGGTTGAATGTTAGGTATATAACCAAAACTGGCGAAAAAAAGCATGTTTATATGCTTAATAATACTGCTATGCCATCTCCACGTCCGTTTATGGCTATATTAGAAAGTTTTCAGACAAAAGATGGAAAAGTTAAAATTCCAAAAGTTTTACAAAAATTTACTGATTTTGATGAAATTATAAAATCTTAAATTAAAGACTTTATTATACGTATGTATAAAAAATCGCCTAAGGTTTTTTCCGAAGGCGATTTTAGAGGAGGTATAATTTTAGGGTAACAAGATGTAAACACATGATAAGAATTTCAATAACCAACCAACACTTAACCACTTTTTCATATTTGCCTAAAAGAATTATTAAGGCTATTACGATTCCAAATATAGTATGTATTAAAAGCCAATTATTAAGTCCTATCAGTTTATGAGAAATGGCAGGTATAGGATTTAATTCATAAGCATAGTCGGTAGTTATCCATATATAAGTCATTATTCCATCAAAGTAACTTAGGATTAAAGCAACTAAAAGCATCCAGAAAATACTTTTTTTCATTATACTCACCTCCTTTTTTCTGCTAAGATTATGTTAAGCTTCTAATTTCAGGATATATATAAAAAAAATGCTTGTCAATCAACAAAAAACGTGGTCTGAAATAAATAAAAAAGCTATTATTTATAATGTTAAAACATTCCAATCTTTGATTAATAAAAAAACAAAGATTTTTGCTGTAGTGAAATCTAATGCTTATGGTCATGGATTGGTTGCTTTTTCAAAGGTTATAGACAAAACGAATGTGTATGGATTTTGCGTTGACGACATAAAAGAAGGAGAGACACTAAGAAATAGCGGAATAAATAAGCCAGTATTAGTTTTAGGACCTACTTTACCATCATTACTCAAAAGAGCTTGTGCGAGTAATTTAATTATTACTATATCTAATAAAGATGCTTTAGATGCTTATTTAAAAAGCGTTAATAAACCGCAGTTTCATTTAAAAATAGATTCTGGTATGCATAGGCAAGGATTTTATTCAGAAAATATTTCAAAAATAATCAATTCTTTAAAAAAGATTGAAAATAATTTTAAGGGTGTTTATACTCATTTTTGCTCTGCTAAAGATATCAATCATCCTACTTACACAGAATTTCAGTTTAAGGAATTTAAAAAGGTCTTAGCAATATTTAAAAAAACAGGTTTCAAAAAAATAATTAAACATGCGGCTTCTACGGGCGCAGTATTAATTAATAAAAAATATCATTTAGACGCTGTTCGTATAGGCATAGGTTTCTATGGCCTATATCCTTCCAAAGAATTAGATATACAACTTTCTAAATTAAAATTAAAACCCATCTTATCTTGGCATGTTCGTATTAGTGAACTTAAAAATATCAAAAAAGGAAATTATATTGGCTATGATCTTATAGAAAGAGCGTCAAAAAATATAAGAGCAGCTGTTTTGCCTATTGGATATTGGCATGGTTTTTCACGTTCCTTGTCTTCAAAAGGAATAGTTTTGGTTAATAGCAAACGAGTCAAAGTATTAGGAATGGTTTCTATGGATTTAATTATCGTAGACGTAACAGGAATTAAATGTAAAGTCAGTGACAAAGCTACAATAATAGGTAAACAAGGAAGTGAAATTATTTCGGTTTTTGATGTGGCTGCGCAAATACATACCTCACATTATGAATTAATTACAAGAATAAATCCTTTAATTGAAAGAATTGTTGTTTAAAACCCATTTTAATGCAAATTTACGTTGATAAAAAACAATACTCTAAAAAAAAGAGAGCTATTAGAATAAGATTATATCTTTCTTTTTTTGTAGTACTTTTTGCGATAATAGGTATTTTTTATCTAATAGTTTTTTCTCCTTTTTTAAAGGTACGGTTTATTTTAATTGAAAATAATAAATTTTTAACTGAAGATTATATTTTAGATTCAATAGAGCCATTAGTTATTAACAGTAGTTTTGGCTCGTTGGCTGGCGTTGATAATTTATTATCTTGGCCTAGTGGAAAAATTACAACTACTGATCCAGCTTTTTTAAATGTGGTTATCAAAAAAAAATGGATTCAAAGAGGTTTAGAGATTAGAATTGATGAACGAGAAAGGTTCGCGATTTGGTGTTTTTCTGATAAGGCAAAATGTTATTGGATAGACAAAGAGGGGATTATTTTTAAAGAAGCCCCATCAACAAATGGATCATTAGTTTTAAGCGTTTTTGACTTGAGAGAAGAGGGTCTGGGATTAGGATCAATAGTGGAAGAAAAAAGATTTGTAAAAAATTTAATTGTTGTTTTGGAAAATTTAAATAAGACAGGATTTAGCGTAAAAAAAATAATCTTTGACAAAGATCTTAAAGAGCTTCATGTTAATACATTTGAGGGTCCAAATTTGTTTTTTAGCGTCAGATTTGATGTGTCTGAGAATATATTATCTATTAAAAACATAGAACATAAAAATATTGAGTATATAGATTTAAGAGTAGAAAATAAGTTTTATTTACAATATAAATAGCAACATTTTAATTTTTAGTTGTTAAGTTTATAAATAAATATTGAAGTTCCAACTTTATAATCTGGAGAAAGGGGATTTTTAAGCCATAAATATTCGTCTTGAGGACGATGGTCAAAATTTTGGTTTATTTTAGTTATGGCATTTTGAATATTATTTACAGAAATAGCTATCCATTCAATATCGTTTTCAATGGGATTCCCATCCGCCGAATTCCATTTTATTGCTTTTTCTCCAAGATAATAATTTGGATCTCCTCCACCAAAATAATCTATTGCAATACTTTCTATTTGTCCATTTTGGTTGATAGAGAAGTCGTTCATCCAGTTTTTTAGTCTTTTTAGATCTTGTCCCCAATCAAAATTGGAGTCTACTACGTACTTATAGCCATCGTATGTACCGCCAAAACCTTCGTTGAATTTCGAAAGATAATAAGGATGAGACAGCATGGTTCCTATTACAAGCCAAATTAAAAGAATTGATAAAAATGAAAATTTTACAATTAGGTTAAAAATTTTTTTTATGGCGTTTGAAAATTTTTCTGCTAATCCGTTGGCGATATTTTCAGGAGCTATATAAAACCATTTTTTAATTGCTTGAATTGAAAGTATATATATAAATGGAATAGTTGGAAAAATATGTCTAATACCAATATTTAAAGAACTATACATACTACATAACCAATAAATTATGATGAAAATTAACATACATAATTCTGAAAAATTAGTCGCGAAATACTCTAAAAATTCATCTTTAATTGCCTTTAATCCCTTAAAAGAAGTTTTTAAGATTCCATAAAAACTTAAAATGATTGCTAAAAATATTATTATTATTGAAGACAGTGTTTCTTTCATTAAGAAGACGATAGGAAAATAGTTCCAATTTCCTGTTTTAGAAATTTGTCCAAGGAAATAATTTATGTTGTCACTAGTTGATCTTTGAATAGTCATAAGTAGTCCGAGGATATATTGGCTGAATGGACGAAAAATCTCATTTTTTGACATAGCTATAACAGAATCAGCTATATATCTGTTATCAAGAGATTGTAAAATAATTCCTGTATCAGAGTATTGTTTTTCTATAGGATAATTTAAGGTGAAAGCAAAATAAAAAGAATAGACTATTAATATTCCAATTAAGAATATTAAAAATAAACGCCCAAAATCATAAATGAAATATTTAAATATTTTTTTTAATTTACTTTCTACAATAGGGTTGTTGAATTCTTTAATAATTTTTTCTAAAAAGACTATTGCAGTAATTAATGCAAAAAGTGGCAATAACAAAACAACAGAGAATTTTGATAATAAAGCTAAACCTAAAATAATTCCGGCTATTATTATATTTTTCCTAGTGGGTTTATAAATTGATTTCAAAAAGAAATAACTAGTGGTTAAAAAACCTAACGTTGCTCCAATGTCTGTTGTGACATAATGTCCATGGGCCAAAAAATTTGGAGAAAAAGCTATAAGCATTGCGGGAATAAGTGCCCACCATTTTCCCATTAATTTATTTGCCCAGAAATAAGTAAATCCAATCAATATGAGCATCAACAGCATCGGTATTATTCTGCTATAAAAAATTATTTTATCGGCATCATTATCAGAATTGTACAAGAATTGATTTCCGACTCCCCATTGTCCATTAACTTGATTTTTCCATGAATCGCTATCTAAGGGGAAGTTGATTTGTTGGTTAAAAGATTGGAATAAAAGAGGAATAGCAGAAAGAGCTTTTATCAAAGGAGGATGTTCTGGATTAAGTCTATAATCTAAAAATTTTATATATGAATAGCCGGCAGAAATATGAACAGGTTCGTCCATTATCGCGGAATCTTGTTTGGCTGGACCTATCATCAATAGAAAAGCTGAAATCATAATCAGCAAAAGAATTATTTTTGGGATATAATATCGTAGCTTTGTCATATTGTAATGATATAATAAAGTTGAATTAAATTATAATCAAATGATCGGTTTTATTAGATTTCCAAAAAATGATAAATATTATGCTTGGACGGATCATTCAAAATCAAAAATGATTCAATATTTTATTTCAGAATCTAAAATTAAAAGTATAATTAAAAATCACGACAGAATAGAAGACGGCATTGCTCCTGATACAATCGCTGTTATGAAAAGAAATGACCGCAGAAAGAAAAAGGAGGAAATTTGGGTAATGTATTTTAAAATAAAAGATAAAATTAATGGCGAGAAAGTGAGAATTATTTCTACTTGGCGTTATCCTGGAATAAGTCTCAATAAAGAAATTCCTATACCGGATGATATTTTAGAAGAATTAAAATACACACCCTCACCTAATTAATTTTTTATATCTCGGGATTAATTAGGTGCGGGGGTAAAAAAATAAATGAATCCCCCACATAACTAAGACTGATAATATATAAATATTTAAATGCTATAAAATTAATGAATAAGTCGCAAAAAAATAATTTAACAATATTGATCACGAAAGCTTAGCTTTTGGGTCTTTGTTATGTGGGGGGATGAACAATATTTTAAAAAAAGATTTTTTTAAATCTAAAAATACAATAATCATTGCTAAAAAATTACTAGGTAATTTTTTAGTCAGACAACACAAAGGGAAGATAAAAAAATATATAATTACTGAGGTTGAAGCTTACGATGGTTTTGAGGATAAGGCCTCTCATGCTTATTGTGGCAAAACCGAAAGAAATAAAATTATGTTTGAAGAAGGTGGCTATTGGTATGTTTATCTTACTTATGGCATGCATTGGATGCTTAATATCGTAACTGGACCCAAGAATTATCCAGCAGCAGTTTTAATTAGAGGAGCGGAGGAGGTAAGTGGTCCAGCGCGTCTTACAAAATTTTTAAAAATTGATAAAAAATTTAATGGAAAATTAGCTTGCCCGCTCAGGGACAACAAAAAAACAAAATTATGGATTGAAACTTCTGATAAAAAAAATAAGTTAAAAATTAAAAGTATTCCACGAGTGGGCGTTAATTATGCAGGTAAAATTTGGGCGAATAAGAGATATAGGTTTATTCTTGACGAAAAGAAGAGAAACAAATAAGTAATCTATCAACATTAAAGCTTTCAATTAGTTGTTTTTTAAATTAAACTTTATATATTATGAATCCCACACATAATAAAGATTGTATAGTTTATGTGAGGGGATAAATATTAATTAAAAAACAAAAATTAAACACAAGATAAAATTTTTGTTATGTGTGGGATGAATAAATTATCTTTAGGAATTATTGGTCTTCCTAATGTTGGTAAATCAACATTATTCGGAGCAGTTACTAAAAATTCAGTAAATATTGCTAATTATCCTTTTTGCACTATTGATCCTAATATTGGCATTGTTTCTGTTCCTGACGAAAGATTGGACAAGCTTGATGAAATGAGTAAGTCAGCTAAAAAAATTCCAGCCATTGTGGAGTTTTATGATATTGCAGGATTAGTTAGGGGGGCTAATAAAGGAGAAGGATTAGGTAACAAATTTTTGAGTCATATTCGTGAGACTAATGCTGTTGTTGAAGTTTTAAGATGTTTTGAATCTTCAGAAATTGTTCATGTTGAAAATTCAATTGACCCTATCAGAGACATGGAAATAATTAATGCCGAGTTGTCTTTTAAAGATTTAGACACAGTAGAAAAAGTTATGAAAACTTTAGAGGCAGAAGCACGAAGTGGAAATAAAGAATCAGCTAAAGATTTAGAAATTTTAAAAATAGCTAAAGAGAAGATTTTGAAAGGGGATCTTTTGGTTGATATGAAAGACGAGCCGATTATAAACAAGCTTCAACTTTTAACTTCTAAGCCTCAAATTTATTTATTAAATGGAAAGCAAGAAGATGTTTCAGAAGAACTTATAGGAAAAATAAAAGAATTAGGAGCAGATTATATTATTAGAGATTTATCAGAGCAAAAAGATTTAGGCGAGTTAATTAAAAAATCTTATTCTATTTTGAATTTAATAAGTTTCTTTACCACAGGAGAAGACGAAACTAGAGCATGGACGATTGTAAAAGACGAAAAAGCTCCGCAGGCATCGGGGACTATTCATACTGATTTTGAAAAAAGTTTTATTAGAGCCGAAACAATTAATTGGTCTAAATTATTAGAAGCGGGAAGTTGGTCTAAGGCAAAACAAAAAGGCTGGATCCGCTCCGAAGGAAAAGAGTATGTGGTAAATGACGGAGATGTCATAGAAGTTAAGCATGGATAAATATTTAAAAAACGCCCCAATTTAATGGGGCGTTTAAAGATTTATTAGTACCATACTAATGTGACTATAAGTATTATGATTAATACTAAATCTATTAGGACAAGAGGATTTCTTTTTCTAATCCTTCTTCGTTTTGTTTGAGATTTATTATCGGTATTTTTATCTTTCGTAGTATTCATAAAATCCTCCTATTTGACTTAAATTTTCAAAATATAACTAAATAAATTATATCTTATTATCTACTAATTATCAAATTTTTTTAAATTGTAAAGCATGGCGAACAACGCTATAATTAATATTGTATTAGTGTATTAATTAGAATTTTAAATTATCAATATAATTTAGAAATATATGAATATAAATTTTGAACAAGCTCCCATAGAAAAAGACATACAAGGTCTTTCTCAAGAAATAAAAGAGCGTCAAGCAGAAAGCAATGTTGAAGTTTCTAGCGAAACTGAAGTTAAGGATTTTTTAAAAACTAAGATTGGAGATTCTGTTGTTCGGGCGAAAACCAATATTCAATCATCAGATTCCACTCTAGATGAAAATAAAACATTACCTGATTATTTAATTAATGAGTCAAAGGAAATAAAAAATAAAGTAGAACAATTAATTACTTTAGCTTTTAATGAAGGAATAGAAAAATCTATCAAAGAAGCCACAAAATCTGGTCCGTTTATTTTAGATGCATTTCATGATGCTTTAACTTCAAAATTGTACGATGAATTAAAAAAGAGGAAATTATTAAATTAATGGAAAATCAGGTATTAATTTTTACCGCTATTGGTGTTGGCATAATACTCTTAAGTGTGCTCGTTTTTATTTTAGTTAAAAAAATAAAGTATAAGTATTTTTTAAATACATTAAAGCTTAGAGTTCTAGAAGTTAAATTAATCCAGAAATTTGAAAATGAAAAAAAGGAAAATTGGGCGCAAGAAATTAATTTATCAGGTCAATTAATAAGCATTTTGGCGAATCTCAAAGTTCCTTTTTCTTTTGAAGTAGCCGTAAATTATCTTGGAGAAGAAATTGGTTTTTATGTCGCTGTTCCTAGTGATTCAATACAGTTTACAATGAGGCAGATTCAAGGTCTTTGGTCGGACGCGCAAGTAGAAGAAATAGAAGATTATAATATTTTTAATAATCAAGGTTCTTCTGTTGGCGCTTTCTTAAGACAAAAACAAAATGCGGTATTACCAATTAGAACTTTCGAAGAAGCGCAAGTTGATACTTTTTTGCCAATATTAAGTAATCTTTCTAAAATTGAAACTATAGGAGAAGGAATTTCTTTGCAAATATTAATAAAACCAGCTCCGAGTTCTTTCAAGAAAACTTTTTTTGGGGTTTTGGAGAATCTTAAAAAAGGGAAAAAAATTCAAGATGCCATAAAAGTAGAAGGAGCAGGTATAAGTTTTAATGATATAAAATTAGCGCTTAATCCTGAATCGGATGCGGATAAAGCAAAAAAAGCGGAAGAAAAAATTGTTATTGACGAAGAAACTATTAAGGCTGTTGAAAAGAAACTGTCTAAACCCTTGTTTTCTGTTGATATTAGGCTTGTTGTTTCAACTCCAAGTCAATCTAGATCAGAAGAAGTGTTAAATAGTTTTATGGGTTCCTTTGATCAATTTAGCGCTCCTTTTCGTAATGAATTTAAATTTATTAAACCTCGCAATCAAAGTAATTTTATTTTTAAATATATTTTTCGTGAATTTGATAATAATCAATCAATGATACTAGGAACAGATGAGCTTATAAGTATTTTCCATTTTCCAACATCTTTAACAGAAATTCCTAGAGTTAAATGGTTGAAGTCTCGTGAGATGTCGCCGCCGTCTAATCTTTCTAAAAATGGTGTTTTGATAGGAAAAAGTGTTTTCAGAAAAGAAGAAAAACAAGTTTTTATAAGCGAAGAAGATAGACGCAGACATATTTATGTTGTGGGACAAACTGGTACTGGAAAATCTACGTTGCTTAAAAATATGGCCAGTAGCGATATTGTTAATGGTAAGGGTGTGGCCATTATAGATCCGCATGGAGATTTTATTGATGATATTTTGGCTTTAATTCCTAAGGATAGACATGACGATGTT
>JAHILT010000007.1 GCA_018896875.1 Patescibacteria group bacterium | reverse complement strand
TATATTGTTCTTTTGATGTTTTGTCCATATTTTTCTCAAAAATTATATTGATAATTTGTTTGAGAAATTATACAGATTTCAGTGTGTTTTTAAATGATTTAACCGTTGGTCGTTTGGTGTCATTTTAGATGATTTGATGCGTAGTAGTTGACTTTTTTAATGTTTAACTGTAAGCTTTACATTAATTATACTATAATTATTAATAATATAATAATAAGTTAATATTTAATAATAGTTTAATAAATATAAATATGAATAAATACTCAAAAGTAGTTGTCGCTTTAGCTGTTATGCTAATTGCGTCAGGTGTTGGTTTTAGTTCAGCTTTTGGTTATGGTGGTAGTGGAAACGGTGAAACCCTTCGTTTACGCATAGCTAATTCTTGGACAATAATGTCTCCTTCGACTAAATTGTCAGCGTTTAATTACAATAGTGCCGACATATCTTCAATTTTAACTTACAACGCTTCAAACGGAGCTTTTGAAGTTGCATCCGCTAGTGATTTATTAGAGCCAGTGAATGCCTTTTATATGCTACCTAATAAAGCAACATCAGTTTCTTTTAATTATGAAGTTTACACTGAGACTATCCCAGGGATGAGTAGTAAAAACTTGTTTCCAGGATGGAATTTAGTTGGAACTAATACAGAAGGTCCAGCTATTGACGAATTCTCTACAATTTCTTCAGCTTCTACTCTTCATGTTCCTGAAACACGAAATGGTTATAAAGATGTAACTGGTTCTAGTTGGGGTAACTCAGCTGACCGTGATATTGATAAAACAAATTGGAAAAATTCAGGATTAAGCTCAAGAGATGGGTATTGGATTTACTTAACAAACCCTGCTACTTATACAAAGATTTTAAAATAACAGAGTCAGATTTGACTAAGTTATTTTTAGTTAAGTATTTATAATTATGAAAATAAAATTTTTAATCGCGAGTGTTGTCTTTTTTATGGTGGTGGCTTTACCTGTATTTGTATTTGCTGAACCACCACAATTACCCCATATCTTTTATGGGAGTGTGACTAATAACGATAGTGATGTACCTGTTGGAACAATTATTGTCGCTAAAGTTGACGGTGTTGAAAAAGGACGAATAACAGTAAAGGTGGCAGGAATGTACGGTGGTTCAGGTGCGCTTGATGAAAAACTTCTAGTACAAGGTGGTCTTTCTAGTAACGATGTTGTTAACTTTTATATGGGTGATAATGTTGCTACTCAAGAAGTTCACTTTAGTAGTGGAATAGTTAGGAAATTAAATTTAACTTTTAGCGAAGAAGTAACTACTACAGGTGGCGGTGGCGGTGGCGGAGGTTCTTCATATGTACCACCAACATCAACAGGCAAGATGGGGGATTCTAATGGAGACAATAAAGTCGATAAATATGATTTTGCATTAATGATGTCAGCATGGGGAAAAACAGGGATTGGCTTAGTTGCTGATTTAAATAAAGATGGAAAAGTTAATAAATATGATTTTGCTTTATTAATGTCAAATTGGGGTATATAAAATTAATGAATAAAAACATGAATACAAAAATGAAAATTATATTACTAACAGCTATCTTTTTTTCAGCTCTTGGTTTTGTTGGTACAGTAGACGCCTCAGATTCTTCTGTGTATGTTTCTCCTGCAAATCTAACAACAACAGTTGGTAGCAATATAAGTGCATCAATCGGAGTTAACACTTCAGGAAATAAGGTATGTGCTGTTGAGGGAAAATTAGTTTTTAATAATTTGTCTTGTCAAAGTATAACCATAGCTGAAGGAGTAACTCCTCAAACATCACCAACTTGTTCTAATCCTAACTTTTTAGTGGGAATACCTAATTGTACAAGCTTAAACAAGGTGTTGTTTACAGTATCAGCTAAGGCCGGAAGCTCTGGCGTCGCCTCTATTAGTATTACAGGTGTTGATGTAATAGGAGAAGGTTTCTCAGTCGGTTCTGGTTCAGGAAGCGGAAATTACACAATCAATGCTCTTCCTGTTGTAACTACACCTACACCTACACCTACACCTGCAAAGACAAAGACAGTGAAGACTGAAAAAACTATTGTCGATGAGAGTGAGAGTGGTAATGATGAAAACAAAGAAACTTCAAAAGAGGATAAAAAAGATAATAAGAAAGATAACCTTGCCGCTGTATCAGGAGCAACAGAAGGCTCTACAACGCCCAGTACAGGCTTTAAAATCCTTATTGGGTTCATAGTTCTTATTGCTATCTTCTACGCAGGATACTTATTTACTCAAAAGAAGAAAAAGAATAAGTTTAACTAAACAAAAATAAAACCAAAAAAACTAAAGAATAAATTAGAAAATTAGAAAAATAGTTTTTTATAAAAAAGCATTAGATTTTAATCTAATGCTTTTTTAGTTGAGAAAGAAACAATAAAAAAACCGTCTTTGCCCCGACACAACAATTAAATAAGTTGGGTTTTTTTTGAGAAATTTAGGCTTAATGAAAAATTAATCAGGCTGATTCTTTAAAATTTCATCAATCATTTTCTTTCTTCTCTGTTGTGTTTGTCCTCTGTAAATTCTTAATAATGTTTTAAGATGAGAAAAAGAACCACGAGAAATATAAATCTATATCAGAAACAAAAATTACAAAAGAGTTGGTTGAGTTTGTTGATAATAATTTTAATTTTTCACAAGATCTTGCTGAGTGGTCGAAGAAATATATAGTTGAATTAAAAGATAAGGAAATAAATGAAACAGTATTTAGAAAGCAAAAACAAAAAGCGAATAAGGAAGAATATGAAGCAGAAAAATCTCGTCTTCGCGCTACGCTTCGTAATGAGTTTATAACCAATGAAGAATACCAAATAGATTTAGAATCTATTAACAAACAATACTCTATAAACAGTGGTGGAGAAGATAATAATATTGATTGGTTTTCTAAAATGAATGAGATCGTAGATTTAACTTTATGCACAAAAGAAATTTTAGAAAAAGGCACGATTAAAGCAAAAAGAAATATCTTATCAAAACTTGGTTCGAACCTAGTTTGGGACGACAAAAAACTGTTTATTTATAACGATAAAGCAATAAATAAACTTGTAGATGGTATAAAAGGTATAAGGGCAAAATATCCAGAGTTCGAACCTAGAAATTATGTTACAAATAAAGACTCAAATGAAAAAACAGAGCTATTAAACCCTGTTTTTTCTACAATGCTCCGTGGGTAGGGATCGAACCTACGACCAATCGCTTAACAGGCGATCGCTCTACCGCTGAGCTACCACGGAATATATTTTTAATTTACTATAGTATATTTTATAAAAAAATACTGCAAGCAATTGCCTTCCTCAAAGGATTGCTCTTCCTCCTATTTTCTATTTTGTTTTACTCAATAACAAAAATTTTTTACTTCGTAAAAATCGGATAAAAAACAAAATTGTTTGTTTTTTATCCTTTTATCACTCTGCTTCGTAAACTCAGCTTGAGTGATTTCTTCGCTACACTCAGAATCACCTGAAAAGCTTAAACGCTTTTTAGCCACTGAGCTACCACGGAATGTTTATTTTTAACCTAATTAGTTTATTTTTTATAAACTAATTATCATCTAACAACGATACGAACAATGTTAGCAAAAAAGCCACGAAAAGTAAAATTTTTACCGGTGATTTTACTGGTGATTTATTAACGGGTGTAATTTGTAACCACTCACACCCATGGCATCAACTTTGTTAAAAATCGACAGTTGACTATATTGCTCTGGATCTCACTTCGCTCCGAAGTTCGCGAAGACGAAATGCTTT
>JAHILT010000076.1 GCA_018896875.1 Patescibacteria group bacterium | reverse complement strand
GAAAAAGAATAAAAATTGCTTTTGATAAAGAAAATATAGAAATTCCCTTTCCACAAAGAGTTGTTCATCAAGCTAAAGACACAGTAAAATAATTACTATTAACTAGCTGTCTTAAAGCTAAAGCTATGGACAAACTCCATAAAATCCACTAATATTTACTGATAAGAGAAATCAAAAACAAGCCTTGATTAGAATAAACGAAAAAATAAACGCAAAAGAAGTAAGGGTTATCGACGATATGGGCGATAATTTAGGTGTTCTTACTGTCCCAGAAGCTATAAAGATAGCCAAAGAAAAAGGGTTAGATTTAATAGAAATCTCGCCTATGACTAGACCACCCGTAGCTAAAATATCTAATTTTGATAAATATCGTTATCAAGAAGAAAAAAGAATAAAAAAGCTAAGAATACAGAACAAGAATCAAGGAATGAAACAAGTTCAGATAAGTGTAAAAGAAGCTCAAAATGATTTAGTAACAAAGGCCAATAGAGTAAATAAATTTTTAGGAGAAAATTGCAGAGTTGAAATATTATTAGTCTTAAGGAGAAGAGAAAAAGCTCATAAGGACTTTGCTAAAGATAAATTCAAAGAATTTATGAAATTGATAAAAATAGAATATAAAGTTTTAATGGATATAAAATATACGGGAAAAGGTTTTGCTACTCAAATAGTTAAAAAATAATATGAGAAAAAGTTTTACAAAAAGGTTTAAGATAACCAAAAATAAAAAAATAATTAGACGCAAAATGGC
This sequence comes from Patescibacteria group bacterium, assembly GCA_018896875.1. Lineage (GTDB taxonomy): Bacteria > Patescibacteriota > Minisyncoccia > UBA6257 > 02-FULL-45-10c > JAHILT01. The sequence goes on along the minus strand of JAHILT010000076.1, from coordinate 8,282 downwards.
GCAAAACCATTTTAGAGCTAGTAAATCAGGAAACCAAATCAGAAATAAACGTAAATCTTTAAATATGAAAACAGTTGATGTTAAGGGTTTTCTTCAATTAAAAAATAAAGGTTCTATAAAATAAAATTATGACTAGAGTAAAAAGAGGAACTCTTTCTGTAAGAAAGAGAAAAAAAATATTAAAACATACTAAAGGTTTTAAATGGGGAAGAAAAAGCAAGGTAAGAGCGGCCAAAGAAGCTGTTCTTCATGCATGGACACATGCATTCGCAGGAAGAAAGCAAAAGAAACGTGACTTTAGAACACTTTGGAATGTGAGAATAAACGCAGCATCTAGAGAACTCGGTGTGAAATATAGCGATTTAATAAATAAACTCAAAAAAGCAGATATTAAATTAGATAGAAAAATATTAGCTGATTTTGCTAGAAATAATCCAGAAATATTCACAAAGATTGTAGAAAAAGTAAAATAATAAAAAACCCCTTCATATGAAGGGGTTTTTTATTATTAACGTTTTTTAATTTTTTTAGAATTTTTATTAGAATTTCTTTTTTGCTCTTGTTCGCGTTTTAAATAATCATCAGCCTTCTTAAAAACATTACGAATATTATGATGCCTTAGTAATTTATTAGCATCTTTGTACAAGAACCATCCATATCCCTCATGTTCATTAGAAAGTTTAACTTTTTCTTTACAGCTCTGAGCTAAATAAAAAACAACTAATTTAAATATCTTTTTATTATCACGCCAATATATATATCTATCAGATTCTTTAAAAGAACGCTCCATTATTAAATTTAATGCTGAAATGCCAGTTTCTTCACTTGTTTCCCTAAGAGCCGCCTCAAAAATCTTCTCTTCTCGTTCTATCTTTCCCTTAGGAAAATTCCAATAACCCCTACCATTATAAAGCAATAAGTATTTAGTCTCTATCTCTCCATCACGATCCTTCATTCTTTTATAAATTATAATCCCTCCTGAAATTTCACGCATGTTTTAATAACTTTAGCAGAAAACCCTTACTTTTGTATGTCTCCTGGTCCATGATCTATTAAGGCTATTTCTTCATTTACTCGTTTGTGTCTAGGAAGAACTAAATCTGGCATAAAAAGAAGTATTAGAGCGCTAGATAAAGAGAAAAGTCCTCCAAATAGAAATATACTATTAAAACTAAAACCGGCAATCACACCTCCGACTATAGCCATAAGACCCATTGATAACCCTACCGAAGTACTAGAAAGAGCCCATTCAAAAGCTATTTTTCCTTTGTCTAAATGTCTAGAAAAAATAGCTCTCCATGAAGGTAAGTAAAGTGCAAAAGCTATGGCTTTTATTACTTGGATTGTGTACACATGCCAAATTTTAGTTGCAGCCATAAAAGAAAAAAGAGCTATTGCCGCAACTAATAAACCAATAATTAAAGTATAAAAATCGTCTTTCTCTCCTTCAATTTTATCAAGAAATAATGATACAGGTATCTGCACTAATGATTTAACTATCCAATAAACTCCAACCAACAACCCAACTGTGGTTATCGTAGCTGCTTCTATTTTTTGAACTACAAAAATAGCAAAAATAGGATCAAATAGTCCCCAGCCAGCCAAAAAAATCAGATCAGCAAAAATAAAATATTGAACAAGTCTATTTATATTTAATTTTAAATCTACATCTATCTTCATATAAGTAATATTACCATATTTTAAAAACCATTATTTATTTTTGCTGTAAATATTAATTTCTCTTCCTTTACTGAAACTAACAACATAGATCCTTTTTCTATCTCATTCTTTAATATTTTTTTAGCTAAAATGCTACGGATTTTATCCGAAATAACACCTCTTAATGGCCTTGCTCCAAAAACTGGATCGTATCCCCACTCTGCAATTTTCCTTATTGCTTCGTCCGTAAATTCCATCTCTACATTATGTGTTTTTTTAAGACCTTGAGAAAAATCTTTAAGTAATATTTTAGCAATAGACATTATATTCTCTTGAGACAAACTTTTAAAAACAATAATTTCTGAAAAACGATTTATTAATTCTGGTTTAAAATACCCTGTTAATTTCTTTTTTAATTCCTCGCTTAATTGAGGCATAGACCTTCCTTGTTCAATGCTCTCTTTAATAAAATTAGAATGAGCATTAGATGTAGCAATTATTATTGTATTGCTAAAATCTACTACTCGTCCAAAATTATCAGTAAGTCTGCCATCATCAAATACTTGCAAGAAAATATTTAAAATATCTGGATGAGCTTTTTCAAATTCATCTAAAAGTATAAGGCTATATGGTTTTTTTATTACTGCATCCGTAAGACCACCACTCATAGAACCATCGGGAGATCCAATAAATCTGAAAATACTTTGTTTATCTTGATATTCTGACATGTCAAAACGAATCATAGTATCCTTAGATCCAAATTGAATATCGCTTAAAAGTTTTGATAATTCAGTCTTACCAACACCAGTAGGACCAACAAAAAGAAAAGAAGCGATTGGTCCTCCTTTTCTAGAAAGACCACTTCTGTACTCTCTTAATGACTTAGACACTGATTTCACAGCTTCTTCTTGATTAACATACTTTTCGTGAATAATATTTTCTAAATTTAATAATTTACTTGCCTCTGCTTCTTCTGCTCGTTTTAATGGGATGGAAACCTTCCGCTGAGCTACATCAATCACGTCTTCGCCATTTAAAATCATATCTTCTCTTTCTCTGGCATTAGATAAAGATTCTTTTAATAACTCTTCCGAACTAGGAAGGATAGCTTTATTCCTAAAATATTTAGAGGCCAAAATCACTGCCTGTTTAATAGCGTTAAAATTTATTCTTATTTTAAATTGTCTTTCCAAGATTAAGCTTTCGTAGACTAAAAGCCTCATTGTTTCTGCTAAAGAAATATCTGAAACATTAATTTTTTCAAAAGCTTCAATAAATGCTCCTTGCTCCTCTGTTATTTGCTTTGATTCCCTAGGAAATGTACTAGCAATAACCGAAAATGATCCAGAATTAAACGATGGAAGAAAAATATCCGCAGCGTTTAGTCCAACTTTATCAGACATTTTAAATAAATTATGAACATCAGGGATATATAAAATTATATTTCCCGCAGCTATTATTTCGTCAATAATTTTATTGACCCTAATCTGTATTTCGCTCGTATCTGTTCCAGTTAACAAATCTGTAATTTTAAGTTTCACTGTTCTTTTATCAAAAAGCTCTGGTGGAACTTGATCTTTGGTAATTTTGTAAGCCAAATGCTTCACAATAGTATCTTTACCAACCCCTAATTCTCCTATTAATAAAGCGTTTGGTCTTCCTGTTTTAGATATTACATCCACAAGTCTGCTAAATTCTTTTTCATGCCCTATTAAGAACCCAATGGACTCTGCACGCGCATAATCTGTTAAATCATCACTATACTGATCTAAAAATGGAGTAGGACGAGCAGTCCATGCTCTATTCATAACACGATGTCTAATCTTATATGGCTTAGAAAAAGAAATAAATTTATCCAAAGTTCTAGGTATTTTTTTAAATACCCCTAATGATTTATAGTACTTGCTAAATATTAAGGAGTTTTCTAAGTCGCCAGAGTCAATATTAAAAAATTCCAATATCCGAACAATTGCATGACTTTCTCGATGACTTAATGCAGCAAAAATATCCTTAGGAGTTATATATCTATTTCCTGAAAGCATAGCTTGCCGTAAAGCTAGTGTTAAAATTTCTTCTATTTCTTTTTTAAGATGATTTTTTTGTTCTTTTCTTGAGCCATATTCTTTTTTTTGTTTTAAAGACGCAATAAGCATCTCTTCAATTTTATTATTAAATTCTTCTAAATCAATATCCATCCTCTTTAGTCCTTCTTGAATATCCTTTCTTTCTGTTATTTTCTTTAATACATACAAATAAAAATTACCACCTAAAAGCAATGATCTATCAAAAGCATATTCTAAAATAGTAAAAGAAGATGGAGAAGTGTATTTTGATAAATTAACTTTACCCACGAGCTTCCCTCTCAAAGAACGATCGGCCTTGCCTAAATGATTAATAAAATCCAATAGAAATAAAGAAAGTAAAATACCAGTCCAAAAAACCCATTTTGTCGGAGAAAGTAAGGCCAAAACACAAATAACAGATAAAATACCAAAATTAGAATAAAATACTAGTCTTACAAAAAAACGACCCAAATGAGACATTCTTAACCTAGAGTCATCAAAGTATAATTCTAATTCTTTTTTATTCATAAACTAGTTTGGGAAATTTATTATTATTTGATAAATCAAAAAAACAGGTATTAATGCCCACACAATAAATAAACATCCGCAAAAAATAATAAAAAGTCCATAAATAAATATAGCGGTTAATATTCTAAAAGATCTTAAAATAAACCCTAAGATATAACCTAAAAAACTATAATCCTGATATAAGGGTTGAAAAATATTTTTTAAATTTATTCTTAAGGCAAATTTATAGTCTAGCTTTTCAAGATGATTAAACATCCAATTAGAAAACTTGCGAAATCCCCTAATATACCAATGGTATAAAAAATAATAAATCCTGAAAAAAAATCTATTTAAAATATAAAAGATAGATGTTCCTAGGTAATTCATACTTTTTATTATAACAAAAATAACGACAACATTTCAGCCCTTATTACAATTTATTTATTTTAAATTAGAAAACCAAATCTCCTTCTTTTACCTCTTTCTTAACTTTCACCCCAACGCCTTGTCCTTTTTTAGCTATTTTTATTGACTTGTGATCATACTGCATTGATTTTAATATTTGAAAAAAACAATTTTTATTCCCCTCAAAAGATAAATTAGTTCCAATCTTGGTTGGTTTGTTAAATTTAATTATCGCAACACTAATTTTGTTATAAAAATGAAGAACTTTTCCTATTGGCTTTCTTTTATTTGAAGCTTTAGTTCTTACAGCTTTTTTCTTGACTACTTTTTTCTTGACTACTTTTTTCTTAATAACCTTCTTTTTTATAGTTATTTTCTTAACAACTTTTTTTATAATTTTCTTTTTGACTATTTTTTTAGATTTTTTCTTCATACTATGAATTAGAAATTCAATTAATTATTAATTTTTGCGACTTTGTTTATATATTATTTATCTTCTCGTCTTTTTATTAGAAATTAGAAATTGTTTTAATTCTACCCTCTTTTAACTCCGTTAGCTTTTTTGTCTTTCTCTATCTCTTCAACCAGTTTATCTAATAAATCACTAACATCTTTTGAATAAACTATTCTTCCAGGACCACGATGCATTTTCCCGACTAGTTCACGAATTTCATCTGCTGTACCGCCAGTTCCCTCTAAAACTCCTATTGGTTTTTGATCTTCAAATGCAATAGTAAATTCATTTAAGGTTCCCATTCTTCCACAAACTGTAACCGTAGCATCAGAAGATCGCACTAAAAGTAAATTTCTACCAGAATATTCAAATCCTGTATACATAATTAAATCATGATAATCTGTCGGTAAACGATAAGATCTTGTATGTGCCGCTTCTGAAGCCGCAGGAGAAACACCAATGACGATCCCTCCTTCTTCTTTAGCCCCTTTAGCAGCCCAATAAGGAATACCCACAGTGGCGCCTGTAACTAAAACCATATCTCGTCTAGCGATTTCTCTCCCTAGTTCTTCTGCTTTTTCTACAGCATCAAGAGAGCAATGTCCGCTATCTGCAGCTCCTGAAACACAAATTTTATATTTTAAATTTTGTCTGCGACTTAATTTTATAGCCATAATATCATTATATAATTAAAAATTAATTTTATATTACTTATAGTATACAATAAATAAAAAATATTTATTATTATAATTCATAAACTTTTCCTTCTTCTGGTATTTCAGCATTAACAGCTAAATCATTTACGATTCTATTGGTTAACGCCAAGCTAGCATCTTCATCTCCCTGTACTACAAATACTTTTTTTAAACCAAGTCTCAATGGATCAAGCCATGATAGAAGTTGTTTTTGATCAGCATGTGCTGAATAATTTTCAATAGAAACAATTCTACACTTTACAGGAATATCACTCCCATAAATATTAACTATAGATTCTCCGTCTTGGATTTTCCTTCCTAATGAATTTTTTGCTTGATATCCAATAAAAAGAATTATGTTTTTTGGATCTGATAAATATCTTTTTTCATGATGCAAAATTCTTCCTCCTTGAGACATACCAGACCCAGCAATTATTATTTTTGGCGCTGGAACATTATTGATACTTATTGAGTCCTGTGAAGCCAACGACTTTTTAAACCCAGGAAAGTCAAAAAGCAATGCATCTTTTTTAAGAATATTTAACGCTTCTTTATTAAAATATTTTTTATGTTTTTTATAAACGTCCGTAATTTTTATAGCCAAAGGGCTATCTAAAAATACAGGAACTTTTGGAACACGTCCGTTCTCAAACAAATCATTCATTTTATAAAGAAGTTTCTGCGTACGCTCCATAGCAAAGGAAGGAATCATTAAAACACCTTTGTTTTTGGCAATATCCTCAATTAAGTCTTCTATTATTCCTGATTGAACTGGACTATGAATTCTGTCTCCATAAGCTGATTCAATTATGCAATAATCAGCTTCTTCTAAAAAATCAACATCTTTAATTATAGGAGGATGACTATTCCCTAGATCGCCCGTAAAAACTATTTTTTTACCATCAACCTCTATGGTTATAATACTAGATCCTAAAATATGACCAGCATTATGAAAAGTAATTTTAACACCATCAATATTAAAGTCATTATAATAATTAATGCCCTCCCATTGTGATTCTAATTTTTCTATATCTTTAGCCGTATAAAGAGATTCCTTTTTTAGTCTTCTCGCTTCTTGAGATAAAATATTTTCTGAATCTAATAAAAGCAATTTGGCAAAATCTTTGGTTGGCGGAGTAGAATAAATTTTTCCAGAAAACCCCTCTTTTATTAATCTAGGCAAAAGACCTGTGTGATCAATATGGGCATGAGTTACTAAAACAGCTGTAATTTCTTTTGGATCATAAGCGAAAGGCTTCCAGTTTTCTTCATTGCAATAAAAACCGCCCTGCTTAAGTCCACAATCAACGATAATTTTAGTTTTTCCACTTTCTATTAAATAATTAGCACCTGTAACATTTTTTACTCCTCCGTAGAAGAATAGTCTCATAAGAATGATTAGCGACTAGTAATTAGCCACTAGATTAGTTAATTTCGACTTGTTTATATTTTTGTAAAACTAGCTAACTAGTGGCTAGTGGCTAGCTCACTATACTAGATTTCTATTTTTAATTTATTTAAAATATCTATTATTATTTCTCTCTCGTTCCATCGTATTTTTTTCCCTTTGGCTAGCCTCATATAAGGCTCTGATCCTTTCCCGGTAATAATAATTACATCATTTTCTTTAGCTTTTTTAATAGCATCCCTGATAGCATCTTTCCTATCTATAACTATTTTTAATGGTTTGTTATAAGAAGCCTTTCTAACTCCTTTGGCAATTTCATCTATAATCTTTTCTGGGTCATCATCAAAAGGATCTTCGTTCGTAAGAATAATTTCATCGCAATATTTAGAAGCTATTTCTCCCATTACTGGTCTTTTCCAGCAATCCCTTCCTCCGCCAGCGCAACCTAGAACACAAATCATTTTACTTTTTCTTTTTTTAAGAACAACATTCTTTCTTATAGTTTGATAAACTTTCTCCAAAGAATCGGGCGTATGAGCATAATCAATAATAATTGAAAACGGATGTTTTTGAACAAATTCTAATCTCCCAGGAACTCCATCAAAATTTTCTATTACATTCTTTATAATATCCCAATCAACATTTTGACTACGACAAAAAGCTATCGCTGCCGCAATGTTCTCTAAATTAAAATCTCCTAAAAGCTTAATCTTCCAATTTGTTTTTTCTATATCCTTTTTATCGTAGAAAATAATCTTTCCTGATTTTTCTACTGCTGAACTAAACATTTCGTTATCTTTCGCTAAATTATTTATAAAAAACTTTTTTTGTCTTTTTTGTGAATGAATTCCAATATTTTTAAAAAAAGATATCTTGATCCCACGATAATTTTCAAAAGAACCATGAGCCTCAATATGTTCTGGATAAATATTAGTTAAGAGCCCTGCATCAAAATTAATAAAACAATTACGATATTGTTCAATTCCTTGAGAAGTAACTTCTACAAAAGCATATTGACATTCTCTATCAACAGATCTTCTTAAAAATCTCTGAATAAAAAATCTTCCTGGCATCGTCATTCCTGTACGATT
>JAHILT010000075.1 GCA_018896875.1 Patescibacteria group bacterium | reverse complement strand
TAGGCTAGTTATTTTTGTTTGTTGTTTTTCTCCGTTTCTAGAGATATGCATAATAAGTTGATTTTTCTCAATTCTGCCTTGGTGAATTCTGCCAATTCCTATTCGCCCCTTATAATTATCGTAAGCAATAGATACGGTCATCATTTGAAATGGAGCTTCGGTATCAGTATTTGGCTGGGGAATGTATTTTATCACTGTCTCAAAAACTGGCTTTATATCAACCATGCTATCAAGGTCTGGCGTTAAACCAGCCTTACCTAATTTAGCAGCAGTATAAATAATAGGAAAATTAACTTGTTCGTCATTAGATCCAAGCTCAATAAATAAATCAATAATTTTGTCTAATACATAATTTATCCGAGCACTTTTCTTGTCTATTTTATTTATAACCACAATTATTTTATGATTAAAAGATAATGCTTTTTTTAAAACAAATCTTGTTTGTGGCATCGGCCCTTCTTGCGCATCTACTAAAAGTAAAACTCCATCTGCCATATTTAAAACTCTTTCAACTTCTCCTCCAAAATCAGCATGTCCAGGAGTATCTATAATATTAATTTTTGTATCACCATAATACACAGCAGCATTTTTAGAGAAAATAGTAAGTCCACGCTCTTTTTCTAAGTCGTTAAAATCCATTATCATTTCTTGTCCGCCCAACTTTCCCAAATCGGTATCCGATTGCTTCATCATAATATCAACCAATGTTGATTTACCATGGTCAACGTGAGCAATGATAGCTATGTTTCTTATTTTTTTCATAATGTAATAATTATTTCAAATTTTCAATAATTACTACCTCTAAAGGCGCAATAGGGAATGGACTATAGCGCATTTCTGAATAAGCGCGTATTAAAGATTTGATAAGTTTTATATGTTTTTCTGGATTGATTAAGGCAGAATGTTTTTTAAGTATCTCTAAATTATCTGAAGTTAACTCTCTCTTATAAAACTTCTCAACATTAGGACTTAATTTTAAGGCTAATGATCTTCGTATGTAATGTATTAAGTCCTTATTTAATTGAATTAAATTATATCCTTCTTCATCAATTTGTAATAAATATTCAAGAGATTCTTCTAATTTACCAGTTAATAGTAATTCAGTAAGTTCTGCTGTCTTTTTATAACCAATTTTTCCAACTATTTTTTCTACATCTTTGAGTTCAATATCAGAATCCAATGAAGCAATTTGATCCAAAAGAGATTCGGCATCTCTTAAGCTACCTTCTCCTAGAGACGCTATAAGCTCTAATGCTTCATCAGTGATTTTTATTTTTTCTTTTTTAATAACATAATTTAATTTTTTCAAGATTTCATTTATAGTTAATTTTTTAAAATTAAATTTTTGAGTTCTAGAAGAAATTGTAGCTGGAAGTTTTTCATATTCCGTAGTCGCTAAAATAAATAAAACATGAGCTGGAGGCTCTTCTAATGTCTTTAGAAGAGCATTAAATGCTTCACGTGTAAGCATATGTACCTCGTCAATAATAAAAACTTTTTTTGAAAAATATAAAGGAGCCGATTTAACGTTTTCTTTTAAATTTCTAATTTCATCTATACCACGATTTGAAGCAGCATCTATTTCTATGACATCTAGAGCTTGGTTATTATTAATTTCTGAGCACGAACGACATTCATTACAAGGCTCTCCTTTTTCTTTAAATTTCGTATCTTTTTGTCGTTTTTCACAATTCGCTAATTTAGCCAAAAGTCTTGCTGCTGTTGTTTTGCCAGATCCCTTAGGTCCATAGAATAAATAAGCATGTGCAAATTTGTTTCGCCTTGCCGCATTACTTAATATTTCTACTATATGATCTTGTCCTAAAAGCTCAGAAAGTTTTTGTGGTCTATATTTTCTGTAAATAGCTAACATGGTTTAATAATTTTAACACTTTTTAAGAATTAAAAACACTTTCACCCCCCCCACCTATGCATAGGTGGGGGGCAAGCCAAATTCTAAGAAATTAGGTATAATATTAAAGAACAAAGATGAAAAAATTACTTGGAGTTTTTATTATAATAACAGGAATTTTTGGATTATACTTGTTTACTAATATAGAGAATAAGTATAATTTTAGTGGCATTAATGAAACAGCTACGATAAAAGAGATTGTTGAAAATATTGAAATTCAAGATCCTAATGCTGATTTACCTTTTCAGAAAAAACTTGAAAATCCTCCTCAAATAATAAAAGCCATATACTCAACTGGCTGGTCAGCAGGTAGTATTAAAAAAAGAAGTTATCTTATAAACTTAATTAAAAGCACTGAGCTTAATGCTATTGTAATTGATATTAAAAATTGTGACGGAGAACTTAGTTATGGAATTGATATAGATTTGGCAAAAAAATATGGGTCTGCACAAATCAAAATACTTAAACCAAACGCCATAATTAAAGAACTGCATGATGCTGGAATTTATGTGATAGCTAGAATAGCGGTTTTTCAAGACAAGGCACTTGCCAATGCTCGCCCAGATTTAGCGCTTCAAAGTAAATCTAAAAATACTGTTTGGAAAGATTACCGAGGGTTATCGTGGGTAGATCAAACATCAAAAGAAGTATGGGATTATAATATCGCCGTAGCTCAAGATGCATCAGATAGGGGATTTGATGAAATTAATTTTGATTACATAAGATTTGCTTCAGATGGGAATATGTCGGATATTAAATATCCTTTTTACGATGAAATTATTCCAAAAATGAAAGTAATAGACAGTTTTTTTAAATATCTGAGAGAAAATCTTCCTAACGAAAAAATTTCTGCTGATTTATTTGGCTATACCACATTACTTGAAGATGACCTAGGAATTGGACAAAATTTAGAAACAGCTTTTTCTTATTTTGATTATGTAGCTCCAATGGTTTATCCATCACATTACAATAAAGGATTTAATGGTTATACTAACCCTGCTGAGTATCCATATGATGTAGTCTATTTATCTATGTTAAAAGCCAATGAACGATTAGTAAAATTTAATGAATCAACCACTACATTGAAAATGGTTGAGTCTAAATTAAGACCATGGCTTCAAGACTTTGATTTAGGAGCAGAATACGATAGCCAAAAGGTTAGGGCCCAAATTCAAGCCACTTATGACGCTGCTTCTACTACGCAAACAGGATGGATGTTATGGGCAGCTTCTAATATATATACTAAAGAAGCATTAGAATAATTTTAAATTTAAAATTTTAAATTTTTAAACGAAGACAAAGAATAAGAAAAAAGAAAATATTTTTATATGGAAAAAAAATACGAAATAAAATTAAATCAGTTCTCTGGTCCGTTAGAAAAATTACTAGAACTCATAGAAGAAAAACAGATGAAAATTACTCTTGTAAATTTAGCGGAAATAACTAATGATTTTCTGAAATATCTACAAACTCTCACAGAACAAACAACTCATCCGAACATAATTGCTGACTTTGTTGTAATCGCTTCAAGACTTCTGCTTATTAAATCAAAAGCTTTGTTGCCTTCTTTTGAACTTACAACGGAAGAAGAAAAAGACATAAAAGATTTAGAGCTTCACCTTAAAATTTATAAAGAATTTAAAGATGCATCTTTGAATTTTAAAAAATTATGGGATAAAAAAGATTACGGTTTAAGCAGAGAATTACTTTCTGGACTTCCTATTATTTTTTATCCACCACCGCATCTTTCAATTAAAAACTTAAAAAATATAGTTATAAATATAATTGCTAAGTTGCAAATTATTATTCCAGAAAAGAAAACTATTAAAAAATTAGTTTTTAGCCTTAAAGAAAAAACAGAAGAACTTCTTTCTCGTTTTCAAAAACATAAAGAAAATAATTTTAATAATATAGTTCAATCAGACTCAAAGTCAAAGCTAGAGCTTATAGTCTTTTTTTTGGCTATACTTCATTTAATAAAAGACAAATTTATAGTATCTGCACAACAAAACCAATTTTCTGATATAATCATAAAACAAAATAAATCAACTAATAACGAATAAAAACAAAAAATGGATAATTTACCCCCACACCTAAATAATTCGAAAAATGAAAACTCATGTGAACACAATGATTCTAGGTGCGGGGGCTTATTAGCAAAAATTGAAGCTATTTTATTTGTTCATGGAGAGCCTATTTCTTTGGATAGATTAACTAAAATTTTAAATATAGAAAAAACAGAATTAGTTTTAGCAACAGATAAATTGTTAACAGAGCTTAATAAACAAGAAAGCGGATTAACTCTTATAAAAAATAATAATCAAATACAATTGATTACAAAACCAGAGTTGTCTAATGTCTTGGAAGATATCATCAAACAAGAATTTACAGAAGATCTTAGTACGGCAGCATTAGAAACTATTTCTATTATCGCATATGCTGGACCAATAAGTCGCGCAGATATAGAATACATTCGTGGTGTTAATTCTAGTTTTACTATTAGAAATTTACTCTTAAGAGGACTTGTAGAAAGAAGTGTTGATCCCAAAAGAACTAATGCTTATATATATAATATAAGTTTCAATTTAATTAAAAAATTAGGAATTGTAAAAATAGAAGATTTACCTGATTATAAAAAATACAAACAAATAATAATTGATTTACACGCAAGTCAATCAACAAATTTTAATTTAGAAAATAACCAAAATGCGCAATAATTCCAATTTTTTCAGTTTTTTGTTTACTGGAATTTTATTAATATTAGTTTTGTTTTCAAAAACAGATATTAATGCAAATGATTTGTCTTATCAAGAAAATATTAAAAACACAAGCCTAACTGCCTCAACCCATTCAATAAAATTTACTAAAACAATCACTTCTCAAAACGAAATTAATAAATTAGCCTTAAAAACAATAAATGTAGAACAAAAACCAATAAAAAAAGAATTTATTGACGATCCTATTTTAACTGCTGAAATAGCATTTTCAAAACATATAGAAAGTGGAAAAGAGCTGTTTTCCCATAATAACGATAAACAATGGTCAATAGCTTCTATTACTAAATTAGTTACTGCGATAGTAGCTCTAGAAAAAATTGGCGCAGATAAAATTATTACTATTTCTGAAAGCGCCATAAACACAGAAGGAATAGCGGGTAATTTTCGAAAAGATGAAAAATATTATCTTAAAGACTTGGTTAATATAATGCTTGTTGTTTCTAGTAATGACGCCGCCATTGCTATGTCTGAATTTTACGGACAAAAAAATTTCATCAAAGAAATGAATATGAAGGCCCAAGAAATAGGAATGACCCAAACTAAATTCATTGATTGCACTGGTCTTTCTTTTTTAAATCAATCTACAATAAAAGATTTAATCAAGCTAGCCGAATATATTTTAAAAGAAAAACCTGAAATATTTAACTTTGCCAAACATGAAGAATTATCTGTTATAGAATTGGAAAATAATTTAGTTAAATTTTTTAAAAATATAAATTATTTTGCTGGACAAATAGACTTTCTAGGAGGAAAAACTGGTTTCATAGAATCATCTGGAGAAAATCTTTTGTCTGTTTTTACTTACGAAGAAAACGACATTTTGATTATAGTATTAGGATCAGATGATAGGTATTCAGACACAGAGAATATATTAAAATGGATTAAAAAATCTTACAAATTCTAGTAATCTCTAAACAAATGTTTTTACGAATTAATAAGAAAAATTTTATGTTAAGTTCTAGGTGCGACAACGAGGCCGTGATTTTAATTTTATAAAAATATTTATTTAGAGATTACTTAATTACTTATTATGATATCAGAAACAATAAGAATATTAATTTTAGCTGGAATTTCTTTTGGAATAGCTCTTTGTCTTACGCCTATTTTAGTTAAATTATTAGATCGTTTTCATTTAAACAAACAAATTCGCAGTCAAGAATCGGCTCCAATCTTCCATAACCTTCATAAACACAAAGAGAATACACCGACAATGGGAGGTGTAATAATTTGGGGAACTGTTTTGGGATTGGCTATTCTTATTCTTATTTTAGATAAAATTTTTGATGGAGTTTTTAGTTATCTTAATTTCGTTGATAGAGCGCAAACTTATCTACCTTTAATAACTATGTTTATTGCAGCTATCCTAGGGTTGTTTGATGATATTCTAGGAGCATTAAAAATAGGCCCAAACGGAGGGGGACTAAAAGTATCCCAAAAACTTATTATTTATTCTGTCATCGCGGCTATAGGAGGATTATGGTTTTATTTTCGTTTAGGATGGGATGTTTTGTATGTGCCATTTGTAGGAGGAGTAACAATAGGGTGGTGGTATATACCTATTTTTATGTTTGTTATCATAGCTAGCGCTTTTTCTACTAATGAAACCGATGGATTAGATGGTTTGGCTGGAGGAGTAATGCTTTTTGCTTTCGTTTCTCTCACAATGGTGTCTTTTATGCTTGAGAGATTTCATTTGGCCGCTTTCGGGGCGGTGGTTATTGGAGCGCTTATAGCTTTCTTATGGTTCAACATTTATCCAGCCAGATTCTTTATGGGAGATACAGGCTCTATGGCTCTAGGAATTACTATGGGGGTAATAGCTATGCTTACAAACGCAACTTTATTTTTGCCATTTTTTGCACTTATATTAATAATAGAATCTTTGTCGGTAATAATCCAGCTAACAAGTAAAAAACTTTTTAAAAGAAAAGTGTTTTTATCAACTCCTATACATCATCATTTTGAAGCACTAGGATGGCATGAAACTAAAATTACTATGCGTTTTTGGATTGTATCTATGATTTCTTGTATTTTAGGATTAATACTCTTTTTAATGAGTAGATTTTTATTCTAATTCTTTCAAAAACTGACAAAAATGAAATATCTAACTAAAATAAACGCCAAGAAACTCAATAATAAGACCTGTCTTCTTCGTGTCGATTTTAATACAAATCTTTTAAGAAATAGTTTTAGAATAAATGCTGTTTTACCTACTATAAAATTTTTAATTTCTAAAAAAGCCAAAATTGTTATCTTAAGTCATCGCGGAAGACCTATTAATGAAAAAAATAAGAAACTCAGCTTGTGTCCTGTAGCTAAAATTATTTCAAAAAAACTTAGAACTCAAGTTAGATTTTTTTCCGATTTTAATTTTAAAAAAATAAAAGAAAAAATTAATCTTGATAAAAAATCAAGGATTTTTCTTTTAGAAAATTTGCGTTTTCTTCCGGGTGAAAAAAATAATGAATCTAAACTAGCTAAACGATTAGCTAGTTTAGGAGATATTTATATCAACGACGCATTTGCTGTCTGCCATCGTAAAAATGCCTCAACAGTCGCCATAACCAAATATATTGAAAGTTATGCTGGTCTTTTATTAGAAAAAGAAATAGATGGATTGTCTAAGGTTGTCAAAGCCCCTAAAAAACCCTTAGTGGTAATCTTGGGGGGATCTAAAATTATTAATAAAATAAATATTATCAATAATTTAAATAAAAAAACTTTTCGGTTTCTTCTGGGTAGTTCAATATTTAACAAACTAACAAATCCAGAAATAAAAAAATTACAAAAAAATAAAAAAATCATATTACCAATAGATTTTATAAAAAATAATGGAATGTATTTTGATATTGGACCTAAAACTATTGAATGTTATAAAAAAATTATTAATAAAGCTAATACAATAATTTGGAACGGACCAATAGGAATGATTGAAAAAAAGAAATATTCTACGGGAAGTAAACAATTAGCATCAGCAATAATTAGGGCAAAAGCTTTTAAGATAATTGGTGGAGGAGAAACTGTTAATTTTATTTTAAGCGAAAATCTACAGAAAAGAATGTCGTTTTTATCTACAGGTGGAGGAGCAATGCTTGATTTTTTGGCAGGCAAAAAACTGCCTGGAATTATTGCCTTATGGTAAAGCTTAAAAATAACAATAAGGCTGTTAATAGACTTGTTTTTGCCCTTAAAAACAGCGAAAAAATAGCCATATGGAGCGATTATGACCCAGATGGGGTATTTGCGTTAGTATTAGCCTACGAGGCTCTTGTATTAGCTAATTTTAAAAAAAACAATATTAAGCTTATTTTACCAAATCAGCAAAAATACAAACGCAGTTTTAATAAATTCAACTTGTCCTTACTTAAAAACATGGGGATTAAATTAATATTGGGAATAGATTTTGGAACTACTGATTTTGAACAAATCGCCATGGCTAAAAAAATGGGTTTTGAGATTATCTTGTTGGATCATCATCGTCAAAGATCAGGAAAACTACCAGCACTACTTGTTAATCCATGGCAAAAAGGAGACAATTCAAAATCCAAAAATTGGAGCGGAACAGGCGTAGCTTATTTATTTTTTCAAAATCTTTATAAGTATTTAAAAATAAATATTAAAAAATTAGAAGATAATTCCATAGATTTATTATTAATTCCTACTATTACCGACTATATAAAAATAGATAAAAGAAACCTGCCTTATCTTAAAAAAAGTCTAAAAAAAATCAAAAAATGTCCGAGGCCAGGAATCAAAAATTCTCTTATTAATTTAGATTTGTATAAAAAACTATCAATAAAAAATTTAATTAAAAATCGTTGGAAATTAGGGGATTTTTTTGGAACGTTAGAGGGTAACGGAAATAGAAATAATATATTAAGACTACTTCTTTCTAGAGATAATAAAAAAACAAAACTTGATGTAAAAAATATAAAAAAAGAAATGATGCTTTTTGAAAAATGCACAAATAAATTCGCTAATCAAGGTATTAAAAAATTTGTCACTAAATCAAAAAATAAATTTATTTTTTGGGGAATAAATAAAGAAATTGACTTCCCTGGAGCCATTGCTAAGATATCTAACAAATTAAATGATTATTTTAAAATTCCTGTGTTTTTTTATTGTAAAGAAAAAAACATCATAAAAGGATCTGTGAGAGATAATTATTCAAAAAATACAAATATTATTACTGCTATGAAAAATTGTGAATCTTTATTTATAGATTTTGGAGGACATCCAAAATCCGCAGGCTTTTACACTAAGAATAAAAACTTATCAGCTATACAAAAATCATTAAAAAAATTTTACGAAAAAAATATATGATTACAAAAACAAAAAAATACTACGCATATATTCTTACTGACAAACAAAAATCTGGAGTAATAGATAATTGGAAGGAGTGCGAAAAAATAGTTTCTGGAAAAAAAGCAAGGTTTAAATCTTTTAAATCTCAAATAGAGGCTCAAAATTGGCTCAAAAAAGGCGGCAATTATGAAATTAAAAAAGCTATAAAATTAGAAAAAGGAATTTATTTTGACTCTGGAACAGGAAGGGGGAATGGTGTCGAAGTTAGTGTTACTGACGAAACAAAAAAAAATCTTTTGAATAAAATTTCACCTAAAATAAAAATTAATAAATTTGGCAAACATCATGTAGTAAAAGCTACAAATAATTATGGAGAATTATTAGCATGTAAATATGCCCTACAAATAGCAATAGACCAAAAAAATAAAAATATATTTGGGGACAGTAGATTAGTTTTAGACTATTGGTCTAAAGGATTTATAAGTAAAAAATTACAAGAAAAAACAATTAAGCTAAGTAAACAAGTTTCTGAGTTAAGAAAAGACTTTGAAAGCATAGGGGGGGAAGTCAAATTTATCAAAGGTGATCATAATCCAGCAGACTTAGGTTTTCATAAATAGATAAAAATTAATTTTAAAAGCACAATACTATGCATTATGTGTTTTTAGATATTTAATTAACAAAAAAACTTGTAAAAAAGTTAAATTAAATCTATATTATATAAACTATGAACAATGAAGTAGTTTTAAGATTTAATAAGGTTTCTTTTGATTACGGTTGTAACGTGCCTATTTTGAAAGAGGCTGATTTTTGTATACGCAAGGGATCGAAAATAACTTTAATGGGACAAAACGGCGCTGGGAAAAGTACAATCTTTCAATTAATCACGAACAATTTAAAACCAGAAGACGGTTTGCTCTCAATAGGTCCAAAATTAACTATCGCCACAGCAAAACAAGTTGTTCGTCAAAACCAAATGAATTTAACTGTAAGGGCTTTTTTTGAACAAACATTCGCTGAGAAAATATACGACATTGATCATCGCATAAAGAAAATTTTAAAAATTGTTAACTTTAACGCTCCGTTAGATAAAAAAATAAAAGAATTTTCTGGAGGACAACAAGCAAAATTACTTTTAGCTTTCGCTCTAATACAAAATCCAGACATTCTTCTTTTGGACGAACCAACAAACAATTTGGACAAAACAGGAATAGAACACTTAAAACAATTTTTAATAGATTATAAAAAGACTTGTATTGTTATTTCTCATGACGCTGAATTTTTAAATTCTTTTACACAAGGAGTTTTGTATTTAGACGTATTTACTCACAAGTTAGAACAATATGTTGGAAATTATTTTGACGTTGTTGGTGAAATAAATAAAAGAATTGAAAGAGAAAGAATGAAAAACGTTCGCCTTATGCGTGATATTCAAAATAGAAAAGAACAAGTTAGTTTTTTTGCGCAAAAAGGAGGACATATGAGAGATGTGGCTAAAAAAATGAATAAAAAAATCGGAGAGCTAGAAAAGGAAATAGTAGAAATGCGTCAAGAAGATAAAACAATTAGAAAATTTCATATTCCTTGTCAAGATATTTCTGGACAAATTATTCATATAAAATCAATTTCAATCGTTAAAAATAGTAAATTAGTAAAGAAGAAAACAGATATTGTTTTGTCTAAAAAACAAAAAATATTATTAGTTGGACCGAATGGAATAGGAAAAACGACTTTTTTAGAATCAATAACTTCAGGAAAATCAAAAGATAATATTATCGCTCCAGATGTGAAAATAGGTTATTATCGTCAAAATTTTTCAACATTAAACTTTGAAGAATCTGCCTATAAATCATTAGCTAATGCTATGAAAAATGGTTCAGAAAGTGAATTGCGTTCTATGGCAGCAGGTTTTTTAATAAATACTGAAACACTCAAGAAAAAAATCGGCTCCTTATCTGAAGGACAAAAAGGGCTTTTACTTTTTGCTCACTTAGTTTTACAAAAACCAAGTCTTTTAATATTAGATGAACCAACGAACCATATTAACTTTAGACATATTCCAATCATAAGCGAAGCTTTAAATAGATATGAAGGCGCTATGATTTTAGTAAGTCACTCTACTGACTTAATAGCTAAGTTAAAAATTGACGAAGTTATTAATTTGGAGGATATAAAATTAAAATATCTTTAAAATATTTTAATTAACACTCTAAATAATACAAAGGTAGACAAAATTCAATATATATATCATAATATACTCTGAATTGGTAATTTAGATAATAGCTCATTTAAACGAGAGGAAAGTCCGGACACTTCTTTAGCTTAATACTAAAGAACAGGGTAGCGGGTAACACCCGTCCAATAGTAATATAGAGGTGCGAACAGAAACGGCTCAATTTGAAAAGATTGGGCGAGCCCAGATCCCAAGCTAGAAGGCTTAACTTCGTCATAGGGATAACAAAACGAAGATGAAACGGCTAAATCCTTACCTGAGTGCAAGGCCGCACTTTTGTCTTTTAGGCAAGAGAGTGCCGCAAAGATTTTTGGGGTAACTCAAAAACAAGATAAATTATTATCATATACAGAATCCGGCTTATTAATTGCCAATTCAATAAAAAACCCGTCTTTTTTCAGACGGGTTTTTGATTTCTTGTATTTCTGAAATTAATCAGAAATAAAAGCAACCATAGAAGCATAGCCAACGAGAAGTATAGATAATCCAGAATTTATCCATCTGATAAATTCATATCTTATTCCTGTCTCGCCGAGCCTATACTCAACAATCATACTAACTACAAATATTATTAATAACACAGATCCTACAAACACTTGTTTCAACTTCCTTGCTTCCTTAGAGGATTGTCTTTTTTGCCAGTACATTAATTTCTCCTTTTAGCTAAAAATATTTGTACACTAAATTTAAACTAATTTTAATGTTCAAGAACTATTTTATATTATATACTATTATTTATATTTTGTCAATAAATCTTGAGAATAATCAATTACATCCCCAGCGCCCATTACAACGACAGTAATAGGGGATTTAAATAAACGAACACTAACCTCAGGAGCTAAAACTGAATTCTTTTTAGGACTTTGGATCTAACCCAGCTTCAATTAAAATTAGGGCCAATATGGACGTAATGGTTTTATACCTTTTTGTTAATTCGCCTACAATTTGAGGATAAGATTTGCATTTTAATCCCATGTTTATCGCTTGTTTCAATTCTGGATTACTGTGTTTCACGGCCTTACTATAAACAATTACCGTGTTTTTCAGGCTTTTAACGTTATTTGTGCTATGTCCGATATGAATAACCACTCCTTCTGTCTCTAAATCACTTACTAAAGGGGATTTAACTACGTCTGATCCTTCTACAGACCAATTTTTAGACAAAAAATAACGCGCTAACGCACTTAATCCAATTCCACCAATTCCGATTAAATAAACACTTTTATTCTTCATAATATAATTAGATACTCACGGAAATTATTATCTATAAAAACAAACACATCTAAACCTCTTATAATAAATAACTCAATTATTTTAAACTGGCTTGATTACATACGGTAGAGGAGACACTATTTCAATTGTATTACCTGTCGCACAAGATACCTTTTGCGACAGATATATATCCATATCAACAAATTATACTAAAAGACACCTTAAACTCTTTCTGATAACCTTTTTAATAATTCTATTATAAAATCAAATGCAATCGTAGAATATTTTACAATAACACTAGTGATAATATTTATTATTCTTTGAATATCTACTCCTAAAGTATTAGATATCCATCTATTAAGACTTATAACTAAACCCCATATTTGTTTAAGTATCTCTAATAATTCTTCTTTACTATTTGGAATAAGCCCGGCTAAGCTTTTGGCAGTTAAATTGAATGAGTCAAACAGTTTAATAAATAAATCCATCATATTAACTTAATTATAACATAGTAACCTCTAAACAAATGTTTTCACGAATTAATAAGAAAAATTTTATATTAAGTTCTAGGCGCGACAACGAGGCCGTGATTTTAATTTTATAAAAATATTTATTTAGAGATTACTTATAGATAATTTTCAGGATCAACTGTTACACCCAAGGGTACGCTCCCTTTAAAAACATATTTTCTTTCTCTTAATACTCCTAATTCTGTTGCTGTTAATAATCTCAAACTCGGACCCCAATAAACTCCAAAATGTAGATGAGGACCAGTACTATATCCAGAATTACCAGAATAACCAATTAAATCGCCTCTTTTAACAAAATCTCCTTCTTTAGTGTTGGTGGTTGAAAGATGAGCATAGACAGTGCTTAAATTATTTGAATGTTCTATTAAAACATATCTTCCAAATTGATACTTGCGCCAATAATCAACATCATTATAATCAACTGCTATCACTTCTCCATCATCAGATGCAAAAATTGGTGTGCCTATCGGTATTCCAAAATCTAAACCATTATGGAATCCGCTTTCGTAAAGCTGAGAAGAATAAGGAGTTACTCCATATTCTTGAGTTATAATAGCGATTCCTCCTTCTTTGATTAACTTAACAGGATAAGCAAGAACTCCATGTCTTTTAATTGGCAAAAGATTAGGATCAAAGCTTTCTCTCAACTTAGACTCAACTTCATCTATTTCTTTAGATAAAAAATTCTGTTCTTCTTCTAGCTGACTTATTTGCTGTTGATACTCTTTCTCTTCGTTTTTATTTAAAGCTAACAAGTCTTGTCTCGCAGATTTTTCATTTTCTAGAATAATTTTACGATTTTTAGAATTTTTACTTTCTAATTCTTCTTCGGATTTTTTATCAGCACTATCTATGAGATTATCCGAAAGTTTATCGTTAAGTTCTAATAAGTCTTTAACTTCTGTGGATAATCCTGAATTTATATCAAGAATATTTTTGGCCTCGTCTAGTGTCGCAGTTATAGTTTTATTTTTTAACAAAATAATAAATGTAGTTTCGTCATCTTTTTTTTGAAGCTCTCTTAAAAGATTAGATATGGCTATTTTTTTTAAGCTCGCTACAGACTTAATTTCTTTTATATCATATTTCAAAGATTCAATTTCTAATTTAAGTTTTTGGGTATTTATTTCACTAGCACGAATACTTAAATCAATTTGATTAATTTTATATCCAGAATTTACTATTTCTTTTTGTAAGGAATTACTTTTACCTTCTGTTTTTTTTAATTCTTCTTGAACTTGTTCTATCTTCTTATTTATTTCTAATAAATCATTTGTCTTAGTATTAATAGCGTCCCTTAATTCATCGGGATTTTTATCATTAATAATTTCTTTTGATTCATCTAGTACCTCAGTAGCAAAAGCAAAATTACCAAAAATAAAACCCGACAAAAACAAAAAAAATAAAATTTTCTTGGACGTAATAATACTTTTCATAAAATTTATCTCAACTTTAAAATAGCTGTGCTAATACGTTGAATCGTTTCTTTTTTACCAAGAATATCCATAATATCAAATGGCCCAGGTGATTTACCTCTGCCAGATAATGCTACTCGTAATGGCCAAAGAACATCTCCCCTTCCCTTTTCGTCAGCAAAAGGCATGATTAAAGACTCTATTTCGGTTTTATCAAATTTGTCTACTTTAGAAAGTTTTTCTATAAGAAACCCTAAATTCTCAAGAGCTTTTTCTGGTGAAGATTTTTTCCATATTAAAAGATTTGATTCATAATCTGGTAATTTAAAAAAGAAGTCATTAATTTCTTTAAAATCAGAAAGTTTTTCTAATCTTTCTTTTGATAAAATAATTAATTTATCTATCATCTTTCCTTGAATAAAATCTGAGCCAAAAATTTCTTCTAAGATTGATTTTAGTCTAGCGTTGTCTGCTTTTTTAATATAATAAGAATTCAACCAATTTAATTTTTTAACATCAAAAATAGCCGAGCCTTTTTGTACGCGATTTAAACTAAATTCATTTATCATTTCGTCTAAACTTAAAACTTCCCTGTCGTTCTTGGGGTGCCAACCTAACAAACCAATAAAATTCAATAATGCTTCTGGTAAATAGCCCAATTTTCTATATTCAAAAACTCCTGTAGCACCATGTCTTTTAGACAACTTTGTCTTATCAGGAGCTAAAATCATAGGCAAATGACAAAATTGTGGTGCTTGCCAGTCAAACATCTGATAAAGAAGTAAATGTTTTGGAGTTGACGGCAACCATTCTTCTCCTCTTATAACATAAGTAATATCAGATTCATGATCGTCAACCATAGATGCTAAATGATAGGTTGGAAAACCATCTGATTTTAAAATTATTTGATCATCAATAAGAGATAAATCAAATTCAACATCTCCTTTGATAGAATCCCTTACAATAGTTTTGCCTGTCTTAGGCATTTTCATCCTAATAACGTAAGGTTTTATGCCTTCTACGTCTTTTATCTTTATATCTAAACCACGACAATGTCCAAGATACATCGGAGCCTTTTCGGATTTAATTTGATCTTGTTGATCAATCGCCAATTTTTCTTTAGAACAAACACAAATATAAGCATGTCCTTTTTTAACTAAATCAAAAGCATGTTTTTTGTATATGTCTAATCGCTTTGATTGCAATATTATGTACTCCTTACTATCGATATTAAGACCAAGCCATTCTAACGATTCAATAATATGTCCTATTGAATCCTCAATTAATCTCTCTCTGTCTGTATCTTCAATCCTTAATAAAAATTTTCCTTTATTATGTTTAGCAAAAAGAAAATTAAAAAATGCTGTTCTAGCTCCACCGATATGAAGTTCTCCTGTCGGACTAGGAGCAAATCTTACAATTATTTTATCTTTTTTTAAGATTTTTTTTAAAAAATTAAACATATTTATATTTTTTTGTTAACAGATATTATCTGTCCTATTAAATAATTTTATCTAAGTATGAAATATTCACATACATTATCTTAATAAAGCCTCTTTTGGAGATATTTTATCAGACTGAACATTAATACCACCAAAAGATAGTAAATATGTTGCAATAGTTTCAGCAGAAAAAGACTTATAAAAAGCACTAGCTGACTTAGACATTCTCTTTAAATTTTCCGGTTTAGAAAAAGATTCTAGCTCTAATAGGACAAGATGACTTAAGAAGTTTTCTTGTTGAATATCAATTCCTGCCCCAGCATCTTCAAAAGCATAAGCATTTATGTCTTGATGATCATTAGCGGAATCTGGAAGAGGAATTAAAATTGCTGGTTTTCCAAAATAAGCTAATTCAAAAATTGTACCAGACCCAGCACGCGCTAACGCTAAATCAGAAGCCACATAGGCATCTTTCAAATTTTCATCAAAATAAGAATAAGGTTTGTAATTATTTTTAACCGAATCAGGCAAGGCCTTGCTTAAATAAGTATACTCTTTTTTAAAATTCTCAAAGTTGTCACTTCCTATTTGATGAAGAATTTGAAATTTTTCAGATAAAGCTTCTATATTTTTAAGCACAAAATTATTAATAACAGTAGCCCCTTGAGATCCACCGATTACTAATAAAAGCGGTCTTTCCGTATCAAAACCAAATTTTTTCTTAGCTTCTTTTTTTTGCAAATCTGATATTTCGACAGCCTCCCCTGTTTCATCAATCATTAAATTACTCCTAATAGGATTACCAACAACTTCTATGTTTTTGTTAAGAAAATATTTTTTACTTCCATCAAACGACAAAAATATTTTTTTAGCCATTTTTCCACTTATTAAATTAGTTAATCCAGGAACACTGTCTGATTCATGAACCACGATTGGGATAGCAAAAAACTTACAAACAAAAATAATAGCCAATGAACCCGGGCCCCCTTTTGAAAAAACCACATTAGGCATAAACCAAAAAACCAGCCATAAAGATTGAAACAATGCTATAAAAAATTTAAAAAAATCAACTATATTCTTAAAAGAAAAATATCTTCTAAATTTGCTTAAAACAACATATGAACATTTAATTCCATTACTTTCTAATGATTTTTTATATGCTTTTGAATTTCCAAAATATCTTAAATCAAGCTTTCGATTATCAATATCTTGAATAAAATGTTGTATTTTTTGGACAACAGCTATTAACGGATAGATATGTCCTCCGCTTCCTCCTCCTACAAATAAAATTCTAATTTTTTTCATCCCACGCTTAATTTAATTATATTTAGATATATTAATTATTATACCTGAAATAAGCATAAAAACAGCAAGGGATGTTCCTCCATAACTTATAAATGGAAGTGCTATGCCCGTTAAAGGTATAATTCCAGATATAGCTCCTACATTTACAAAAAATTGCATACCTATAAGAACCCCAAATCCAGTTAAAAGCAATTGTCCAAATTGATCTATAGTTTTTCTAGCTAGGATAAAAATCCTGGTTATTAATACTAAAAAACCTAAAATTAACGCTGAGCTACCTATAAAACCCATTTCTTCTGCAATTACCGCAAAAATAGAATCACCTATGGGCTCAGGTAAATAATGTATCTTCGTTGTTGACTGACCGAATCCAACACCAGAAAGATTTCCCGATCCAATAGCGATAAGTGCTTGATTAATGTGATAACTAGAACTCTGAGTGTTTTGAGTAGGATCAATAAAGCTAGTAATTCTCTGCCAACGATAAGGAGTAAGATAAGAAACCGTTAAAAAAAGAATTAATCCCAATATAAACGTAACTAAAATATAAGAAATTCTTGCACCACTAGCAAAATAAACAATCAAAGCCGACAATATTAATATGCCAGCCGTACTAGTAGCAGGCTGAATTAATAGAAGAAAACCGACAAGTCCACAAATTATTAAAAAAGGAGCACATCCTTCCCAAAAATTATTTTTTCTTTTTTGAGAACCACTAAGCCATGCTGCTATATAAACAATAAAAGAAAACTTTAAAAGTTCTGACGGCTGAAAAGTAATCGGACCTAAGGTTAACCATCTAGTAGCACCACCTGAAACAACTCCAAGAGGAGAAAAAATTAAAATCAAAAGTAAAATATTTAATGCAAATAAAATAATTGCAAATTTTTTATAATTTTGATAATAAAAATTAGAAGCTAAAAAAAATAATATAATGCCTGGAATCAAACCGAATAAAATTTGATGTTTTAAATAAAAATAACTATCACCAAATTCTATTTTAGCCAAATCAGAAGATGCACTAGAAAGCATTATTAAACCAAACCCAATAATTACAAAAACAATGACCATTACTAGGAAATCTGGTTTATTCTTGATTTTAAGACTTTTTAATCCAAACATATTGAAATCTATATTAATAATAATTCCTAAAATAAGTTTCGGCCATTTAAAATTACATTTTTTACTTTATTATCTTTTAATAAAACTAAATCAGCGAAATATCCTTCTTTGATTAATCCCCTATTCTTCAAACCAAAAAATTGAGCAGGAAAAGATGTTATTTTTTTTATTGCGGATTCAATAGATATTCCTTGCTTCAAAACAATTTCTAAGTATTTTGTGAAAGTAGAAAAAGACAAATCCGAGCTATTACTACCAATAAAAGCTCGTGAATGCATCAAAAGGGGCAAAAGAAGATCAGGATCTACATCCTTTGAAACAAGCATAGCTTTCATTCTACTGGTTCTCATAAGTTCCAATAAGAATAAAACTGCGTCAATTTCTCTTTTTTGAGAGATTTCAAGAACACTTTTCCCCAACAATATATCTTGTCCCCTTGTATCAACAATAGTTAATCCTGATAAATCAATTTTTTTAAGTTCATTAATTATAATTTTACGTTTTTCAAAATTCTTTATGTTATCAATCATAACTTCTACATTCTCATTTTGTGCCCAATAAGGAAGAATAGTAAATATAGGAAAAATAACATCTGTAAAAGGATTAACATCAAAATAAACATTAGAATCAATCAAGCTTTTTTCAATGAGATTTAAAGATTTGTTGAATTCTTTTTTATATTTTTTAAATGGCCTAAAATGACTTATTATAGTTTTCGCTCCTGTTTCACGAGAAAGTCTTAATGTTTCTTCTACGGAACGACAAATATCTTCTTTCTCATTACGAAGATAGCTGGCGTAAACTTTTTCTCGCTTAGCAATCAATGAAACAAATCTTTTTATTTCGTTATAAGGAGTAAACTTGGAATCCAAAAAACCCAAACCAGTAGAAAGACCTAGCCCACCTTCGCTTAAGGCTTTGTCTAAAATATTGATAAAAATTTCTATTTCAGATTCAGTTAAATCCCTTATCTCTGATCCAGCTAAATCTTTTCTTATAGTAGAATAACCAATCAATGTTTCAAAATTAATTCCTAACTTTACTCTGTCTAAAACTCTTAATAATTCTTTAATCGAAATCCAATCTACATTTGTTTTGTCTGTGTTTGCCCATCTATTTATAGAAGTTAATGATCCATACATTAAAGGCGCTAGTGAAGACCCGCATTGTCCACCTATTATTGTTGTCACCCCTTGTTTTATAAAATTTTTTTGATCAGGATTAGTAAAAATACTTAAATGATGATCTGAAGTATTATTTACATCAATAAAACCAGGAGTAATAATCATTCCAAATCCATCTATAACTTCTTCGTCTTTTTTTTTTGAAAAATTATTTCCAATAGCAGAAATTTTTTGTCCAGCAATCAAAACATCACCAATAAAAGGCTTATCGCCACTACCATCAACAATTTGCACTTGTTTTATTAAAAGCATTTTCAAATCTTGTCTCTTTCTAGTCCGTATTTTGTACGTGAAAGATTTTTTAAAACATTTTTATTTTCTAAATCACCTTTCTCTGGTGGAAAAATCTTAATATTAAAAGGCTTTGATGTTTGATTACTTATTAAAAGCTTTACATGCGCATTAAAATTATCAATATTCATTAAATCATTTTTATTAAATACGGGAGCAAATTGTTTTTCTAAAAACTCAGAATCATCAGGACCAACTCTAAAAGCTATTATTGACCCAACATTGCCAAAAACAGAATCACGAATTTTCTCCAAAATCTGAGCTATAAATTGATGAGCTATAATCAAATTTAAACGATACTTTCTAGCCTCAGACAAAATAGTCGCAATAGAATCTGTTGTAAAATTTTGAAATTCATCTATATAAAGATTAAAATCCTTTCTCTCTTTTGTCTCTACATCTGCACGACTCATAGCTGCCATAAGAATTTTACCAACAATAACCATTCCCAATAAACTAGCATTAATATCCCCTATTTTCCCCTTGGACATATTAACTAAAAGAATTTTGCCTTGATCCATCATCTCTCTAAAATTAAAAGTTGATTTGCGTTGGCTTATTATAGGTCTAATGTAGTCATTAGCGATAAAATTATTAAATTTAGAAGTAATATAAGGTGTCATATTTTGTAAAGAAGCCTCCCCTCCGACCATAAGAGCTTCTCTCTCCCAAAAATCTTTAATTACAGGATTTTGACAATTTGCCAACTTTCTCGTTCTGAAATCAGTGTCTGTAAAAATTTTTGGTACATCCAAAAATGTAGGAGGCTCATTGGCTGCGTCATCCATTAAAAGCAAAAGTGCATTTCTCATATATTGCTCAAACATCGGACCCATAGTCTCAGCCGAAAAAAGTTTATTAAAAATTCCTTGAATTTCATTAACTATAAATGTTTTTTCTTCTGGTCGTGATAAATCATATTCAAGCATATTTAATCC
>JAHILT010000074.1 GCA_018896875.1 Patescibacteria group bacterium | reverse complement strand
GTGCCTCAGCTGTGAATACTTCTCTTTTAGGAATAGGCGAAAGAACGGGAAATTGCCCGCTCGAAGCAATGATTATCGAATATGCTCAGCTCAGAGGAACTATAAAAAATATGAAATTGGAAGTGATAACTGAGATAGCTAATTATTTCGAGAAGGAGTTGAACTATCAAATACCATCTCGAACTCCTTTTGTAGGGAGTGCTTTTAATAGAACAACAGCGGGAATTCATGCGGATGGAATATTAAAGGATGAAGAAATTTATAATATATTTGATACAGAAAGAATATTGAATAAACCCGTATTAGTAACAGTTGGCTCGCATTCAGGGCTAGCTGGGATTGCTTTTTGGATAAACAAATATTTTAAATTAGAGGGAGAAAGAAAAATAAGTAAAAAAGATCCTATGGTTTTAAAGATAAAAGAATGCATTGACCAAGAATATGCAATCGGTAGGGTAACTAATTTTAGTGATGAAGAACTAAAATCTTTTACCAGAATACATATACCAGAATTATTTGAAGAGTTAAAAATAAAAAGTAATGAAAACGGGTCGGATAAATCCGACTCCTACATAATTAAAAGCAATAGTTTATTAGAAAAATAGCTTTGAATTTTGAATTAAGGAGGTTTTAAAGGGTGCCTTTAACGATTACGCAAAAGATAATAAAAAGTCATTTAATCAAGGGGAAGATGGTTTTTGGAGAAGAAATAATAATAAGTATTGACCAGACGCTTACTCAAGATTCCACCGGAACAATGGCTTATCTTGAATTTGAAGCACTAGGTATAGATAGAGTAAAGACAAAAAGGTCAGTAGCATATATTGATCATAATATATTACAAACTGGACCTGAAAATGCTGATGATCATTTATATATTCAAACTATAGCTAAAAAGTACGGAATATTTTTTTCAAAACCAGGTAACGGTAGATGCCATCAAGTTCACTTGGAAAGATTTACCATCCCAGGGCAAACCCTCTTAGGATCAGATAGCCATACTCCTACAGCTGGGGCAGTAGGGATGTTAGCAATAGGAGCTGGTGGGATGGATGTTGCCATAGCTATGGGCACTGGAGAGTATTATATCACCATGCCTGAAGAGGTGAAGGTAAATCTTAAGGGAGAATTACCTCCCTGGGTTTCAGCAAAAGATATCATATTAGAAATTCTAAAAAGGTTAACTGTCAAGGGGGGTGTTGGTAAGGTATTTGAATATGTTGGTGAGGGTATAAAAGATTTATCTGTTCCTCAAAGGGCAACGATTACTAATATGGGAGCCGAATTAGGAGCGTTAACTTCTATATTCCCTAGTGATGAGGTAATCTTGGATTTTTTAAAAGCTCAAAAAAGAGAGAATGATTTTTTAGAAATAAAAGCTGATTATGAAGCAATCTATAATGAAGAGATAGAGATAGACCTTTCTCAATTAGAACCCTTAGTAGCCTGTCCTCATAGCCCGGATAAGGTAGTATCGGTATCTTCTTTAAAAGGGCTTAAGGTTAATCAGATAGTTATAGGTAGCTGTACAAATTCCTCATATATTGATTTGATGAAAGTAGCAAAGATACTGGAAGGAAAAACTATTGCAGAAAATATTTCTTTAGTGATAGCACCAGGGTCAAGGCAAGTATTAAGTATGCTTGCTAAAGAAGGGGCGTTGGTTTCTTTAATTGCAGCAGGAGCAAGAATTCTTGAATGTGCTTGTGGACCCTGTATAGGTATGGGGCAATCTCCATCAACAAATAGTGTATCTTTGCGAACTTTTAATCGAAATTTTGAAGGGAGATCTGGCACGCCCTCTGCAAAAATATATTTAGTAAGTCCTGAGGTTGCCGCAGTATCAGCAATTACTGGTTATCTTACTGATCCAAGGGAGTTAGGGGCACCTATTATAATTGAAGAACCAAAAATGTTTTTGATAAATGATAATCTAATTGTACCACCTGCCAATAATCCTCGGGAGGTGGAAGTGGTGAAAGGACCCAATATAAAGCAATTTCCAAAAGGAAAGCCCTTAGGTACAGAGGTTCAAGGAAAAGTTTTAACCAAAGTAGGGGATAATATCACCACAGATCATATTATGCCATCAAATGCAAAACTTCTTCCTTATAGGTCAAATATACCCTATCTTTCCGATTATTGTTTGATCCCTTGCGATAAAGATTTTCCGAAGAAGGCAAGGGAAAACAGAGGTGGTTTTATAATTGGAGGTATAAACTACGGACAAGGATCAAGTAGGGAACATGCAGCTCTTGTCCCTTTATATTTAGAGGTAAAGGCAGTTTTAGCAAAATCATTTGCTAGAATACATCAAGCAAATCTTATAAATAACGGAATAATCCCCTTGATATTTGAAAATCCAGAGGATTATGATAATGTTGAAGAAATGGATGAACTTTTAATCGAAATTTTGAAGGGAGATCTGGCACGCCCTCTGCAAAAATATATTTAGTAAGTCCTGAGGTTGCCGCAGTATCAGCAATTACTGGTT
>JAHILT010000073.1 GCA_018896875.1 Patescibacteria group bacterium | reverse complement strand
TAGAAGATTTTTTGTTGGAGCTTGGCTATGGATTTACCTTTGTTGCCCGTCAGAAACGGTTACGCATTGGCGACGAATGGTACCGTATAGATTTGCTGTTATTCCATCGCAAGCTCCGTTGCCTTGTGGTAATTGATTTAAAGGTGGGAAAATTTACACATGCTGATGCCGGGCAGATGAATCTCTATTTGAATTATGTAACTGAACACATGACACTTCCGGAAGAAAATCTACCAGTAGGCATAATTCTCTGTGCTGAGCATAATGATGCTGTTGTCCATTATGCCCTTGGCGGGCTAAAGAATAAAATTCTTGCTTCACAATATCGCTTGCAATTACCCAACGTAAAGAAATTGAAAGCAGAATTAAAGCGTGCGCAAAATGAGTTTAAGAAACAGCATGTAACATAGAAAATGTTGTAACGGTATTGTGTGGTTATATTACGATAAATCCTAAGGGTTGTTTAACTATTACTAGAGGAGTATAATTATTACATATTGTTACATTTGCCTTAATATTTCAGAGACATGAAATATTAACCCGCCTGTGCCCGTGCTTGATTTAGCTTTGTAAATCTACGGGTAAAGGGCCGATAGTTGTAAATTCTTTAAGAATTTCAACTGTTTATCGGGGCATACCCCGAGAAATCTAAAAGATTTCCGGGACTTATAGTCCTCGGAATTTTCTAAATTCCAGAGGGTCGGAGAATCCGATGATGTGATACTAGCAAATAAGGAGAATTATGGTAAATATAATTGTAATTATTGGAATATTACTTATTGCTTTAGGTACCTACCTTACTGGACTAGGAACAAGTATAGAAAATAAAAAAACGACTAAGAAACTTCAAGAATCTATTGAACTAAAAAATAATCAAATTGACGAGTTAGTGCTGGGAAAAGATACTGTTATACAACAAAACAAGGACCTAAATGAGAAAATTGAAAAATATCAAAAAGAACTGGATGAAAAACAACAAAAGATAAACGAACTTGAAAAGTTTGCTAAAAAAGATATATATAAGCCAATTTCGGAAGAATTAAAAAATCAAATAATAAATAATATTACTTCTTTAAAGGATAAAAGCTTTAAAGAAATTGAAATTGGAGTTTTTGATGGAAACAACAATAGCAAAAGAATAAGACTAGATGTGATTAACTTATTAAAAGCATCTGGTCTTGATGCTAAGCCGGGAGGAACAGGAATATCTTTTGGGAAATCGCCCTCTAGACCTAGCATGAAAATGAATAAAAAATCTCAATCTCTTGCAAATGAACTTGCCAATAGTCTTTCACCTTATATTAGAACTCAATTTCAAGGAGCCATCGATGATAAGCTAGAAGATGGAAAAATTATTATTAATATTTATGGCAACCCATTATTTCATGAGAATGGGGCAATAGAATTTCAATAAAAACCTCTAAGAACTCAATTCACCTGGTAGAAGTACTTAAGTGTAATTTATTATTACTGTCAAAAGAGAGGAATCATGAAAAAAATTATGGAGTCATACACTGTTGATGAAGTAGCAGAGGCTCTTAAGTTACATCCATACACTGTGCGCCGCTTATGCCGAGAAGGTAAAATTCCCTGCTTTAAATTTGGGGGGCAGTGGAGATTGGACAAACAAGAATTAAATAAGTGGCGTAAAGGGAAAAAGTAGATTAGTTTTTAAAATATTTATAAAATTGGAGAGGAACAGAAAAATGTTGAAAAAGGCAAAAAAACTTGATTTTTTTTCTATGATCATGTATATTAGTAATAGCATACCTGCCGCGCCTCTGCTGAAAAGCATGCGAAATTCGGTGGGTTTTTGCTTTTTAAGGGGGTTGTATGCAGTATAATAAACCTTCTTTGACTTTTGATAAGCAGGCAGATCTTCTCATTAGACGTGGCCTTGTTTCTGATAACAAGCGGCTTATTGAATGCCTTAAGAATGTTAATTACTATCGATTAAGCGGCTATCTTTATCCCTACCGGCAGTCCAATGATAATTTTAAAACAGGTACAACTTTTGAAAAAGTGTGGCGTCATTATACATTTGATCGTAGGTTACGCCTAATTGTTATGGATGCTATAGAAAGATTTGAGGTTTCCATTAAAACACAGCTTATATACGAATTATCACATTCTTACGGAGCGTTTGGATATGCTAGTTCTGATAATTTCCCTAAGCTTTCCTCTAAGGAACATAAACGTTTAACTAAGACTATTAGCGAGGAGACAGATAAAAGTCGGGAAAAATTTGTCGGCCATTTTAAAAATAAGTATGGAGATAAGCATAAGCTTTTACCTCTCTGGATGGCGGGAGAAATAGTATCCTTTGGGGTTGCATTAACTATTTTAAAAGGGGCATCAGATCAGATTAGGAAGAATATTTCAGCGCATTATGGTATTCCTGATGCAGTATTAATTTCGTGGATTCAGACGATAAATGTTATTCGCAATATATGCGCTCATCATAGCCGTCTTTGGAATAGAGAAATGGGGGTTAAACCATTTATTCCAAGAAAAAAGAAATATCCGGAATGGCATACTCCTGTTACTATTACTAATCATCGAATTTTTGGGGGTGTTGGGGTCAGGTCTAAACTATTGACAAAACATCTTTGATCTGATAAAATTTGTTTATGGCTAGGCCGTTAAGAATAGAATATCCAGGAGCTATATATCATGTTACAAGCCGGGGGATAGACCGGCGGAAGATATTTAATGAAGATAAAGACTGTCGGCATCTAGTGCATTTATTAAAAGAGGGTGCTGATTTTTTTAGGGTG
>JAHILT010000072.1 GCA_018896875.1 Patescibacteria group bacterium | reverse complement strand
ATTTTCATGATTTAAGATGTCTTCTCAAAAAAGAAACTT
This sequence comes from Patescibacteria group bacterium, assembly GCA_018896875.1. Classification (GTDB taxonomy): domain Bacteria; phylum Patescibacteriota; class Minisyncoccia; order UBA6257; family 02-FULL-45-10c; genus JAHILT01. The sequence goes on along the minus strand of JAHILT010000072.1, from coordinate 2,433 downwards.
TGAAAGCAAAGAAAAAAATATGACCTCATATGCATTTAGAAGAAAAAATTAACGGTAAATGGTTAGACGCCTCTAGTAAACATAGGATTTACCCTAAAAATAATTAACTATAGGAAAAACATGAAAATTTATGATATTAATGAAAAAAAATGCATCAATAATATAGAACTTTTTTTTCACAAGAAGAAGCTCAACAATTAGTTTCATATTTACAAGATCTTATTAATAACCCTTCTTTTCAACATTCACATTTCTCAAGCGAAGATTTTCAAACTGAAATCACTCTTTGGGTATATAATGAAAAATCTATAAATGAATTACCAAAAAGAGTTCAAAAAATTATTGAGAAAAAAAAATAAAAAGTACTTTATGAAAAACGATAAAGATCTATTATAAAAAATCATTTAATCAGTAATATGAAAAATTTTAAAAGGAACAAATAAAATACTTTTATGAAATTTACAGAAATTAAAATGCAAATTCCAAAATATTCGCCTGAAGAAGGAATAAAATTTAAATGGGAAGATCATTTTACGATATTAGTTAAAAAGTTAGATAATGAAATTTTAATACAATGTAATAAAGAAGGTTTAATATCTTTGGCAAAAATATTTCTGACTTTATCACAAAATTCAGTCCCAAATAAAGAACATATTCATTTAGATGAAACTAATTCTTTAGAAAAAGGATCATGTGGAATAATTATTGAAAAATTTAATGATAAATAATTCTAAAATTTCGACTACTAATAAAGGATGGATAAAACAGGAAATGAATCAAATCAGTAGAGGTAAACGTAAAAATATTCGTGTTCCGCCAGGAAAAAATTTGGCACATAAGAGAGGAAGGGAGGCTAAAAAAGGATATGATTATGAATATAGTGATTTACAAGATATTGATTTACATAAACTTCAACATAAACATGAAGGATATTAATGAATTTTAAAGTAAATGATAATGATTTTTTTTCAGTTATATCATTACCCCCTTCTAAAAGATATTCATATTTGATTAAAAAAATTGTAGATTTTAAGGAAATATGGAGCTTATGGGATAACGGATGGGCATTGTATTCAGATGAAGAAAATAATGAATGTATACCTATATGGCCCAATGAACAATATGCTCAATTTTGCGCTATCGATAATTGGACAACTAATATACCTAAAAAAATATCATTGTCAGATTGGGTGAATAAATGGATACCAGGAATGAAAAATGATAGACGAAAAGTAGCTGCATTTCCAACATCCAACGACAAAGGTATCATAATTGAACCCGATAGAATTAAAAATGATATAAATAAAGAATTAGAAAATTATTAAAAGCATTATAAATAAAATATACTGGAGAGATGCTGGCCCCAAAAAATTAGATAGGTAGTTAAGTTCTGCTTTCTGCCAAAATGCTTAATTTAAGCAGAATATTGAAAAACATCCATATCCTTATAATGCTCCTAATTGGCATAAAGGGCCTCATTGGCATTTAGATGCTTTTGATAAAAAACATATGAGGTTTTTACCAAGAGAAAATTTTAATGATTTATAAAGAAAAAAAACATGTTAAAAAATGAAGAAATAATAGAATTTGTTGAAGAAGAATTAAATTGTAAAGGATTTTGCTTTATTAGGAAAATAGGAGAAAAAATTTCATTGTCTTTTACAGTTGAAAAAAATGGAGATATAGAACTTTTATTAAATCAACAAAAAATTCAAGAAATCGCTCAAACTTTAAATAAAATTTGTGATTATAAATAAATATTGGTAAGTCAGGATCTAAATTTAAACCTAATCCAACAATTCAGAGATATAACACTAATTTGGAGTATTTTTATGCACAATAATCAAAAGAATTTTTGTAGAATTTGCGGTTTTTATAATGAAGATCCACCATGAAGCGTTGACGGGAAAAGCCCCTCATATAATTTTTGTCCATGTTTTGGCGTAGAATTTAGTTATCAAGATTGTACTATTAAAGCGATTAATATTTATAGAAATAATTGGATAAAAAATGGTAATAAATGTAATGAATCTAATAAAAAACCAAGATAACTTTCTTATGAGTAAGATAAGAACCATTCTTCTAAAAGAATGGGACCCAATAGGAATCCAAGATATTCCAGAAGCACAAGATGAATATGATTCTTATATTTTTTCAATTTGCAAATTAATACAATTGAAAGAATCGGAAGAAGAATTATTTAATTATTTATGGTGGATTGAAACAGAACAAATGGGGTTATCTGGTAATAAAGAACATACCAAGACCATTGCTCATAGACTATTTAAATTATCTAATTTATAAAATTAATGGCTAAAAAAACTAAACATTCCCATTATCCATCCGAGTTAAAAAATGGCTCTCATAGTTGTCTTGCTATGGTATTAGCAGCTAATTCTTCTCGAAAATCAACCTCAGGGAACTTGATAAGTT
>JAHILT010000071.1 GCA_018896875.1 Patescibacteria group bacterium | reverse complement strand
GTCCAGGTTTAAATGTCTTCTTAAATAATTATAATATGGCAGGAGACAGACTTTTTTTAAACTTTTATTATATTTTAATAAGAAATTATAGTTTGTTAAATTTTGCGACTTGCTCCAAATATCTATCAGGAGAAAGGTGCATTTTTATTTTCCGCCTTAGGTGTATTTTAGCTTACCATTTCCAATTTACTTTACTCTTGAGACTAAAAGGGAGTTTGGTACCACTAGAGCAGAGAAGGGTACAGAAGATAATTTTTTAAATAAACATCCTATATTAATTAAATAAAATACTAAAAAACTTTCCGGAATCCTTGCATTAAAAGAGTAGGGGTTTTTAAATAAGTTTTTGAAAAAAGAGGGTTTTTAAAAGATTTGTCGAATAGTGAATATATAACGTTCTATCACCCAATTTAAGATAACTTACTTTCTTTTTTGCTTACGAGAGAATAGAATTCATAATAGTGAGTCCTTATGAGAGGTAATTTATGAAGTTTACAATTTCAAAAGAGATTAAACATGCCATACTCATAGATGAAAATAGTCTTAATGATTTGTTTAAATTTATTTCAGAAAAATATGAGAAAGTTGAAATCATCGCTAAATGTAATGATGGAAGTTTGCTGGAAACAAAAGATATTAAAGAAATTCTAAGCTTTGAAAATCCAAATTATCGAAAAATAATATCTATTACAATAACTGGTAGAAACTCACCAGAAGAGAAACTATCATTTTCTATTATAAATAAATTTCCACCATACCCAATATCTCTTGATTTCCCTTTTGGGGGACCATCTACGGCGGAATGTACAATTGTATCAGAAAAAGAAGAAATTGCAAAATTTAATTCCGATAAATTAAAACAAATGTTATTGGAATTAAAACCTTCCTTTTTTTATGATTTTCTTGCAAGAATATCATTACTAAGCATTATAGCTCTTTTCTGGGGAACAACATCGATGATTTATTGGGTAAAAGTGTTTTTTGGTATAATACCTAAAACTTCTTCCAATTTTTCGGGGATAGAAGCATTTAGCTTTATTGTAATTTTGATTATTGCTTTAATTGTTATTACATACCCATTTGATCTACTACGTCAATGGTTATTTCCAAAGGTTTTTTTATTATTAGGTAAACAGAAAAAAAATATGAAAACAATACAGAATTATAGAACAATAATTTTTGTAGTATTAATTCTTGGAATGGTGATAAGTATAGCAGCAGGTCTCTTATTAAGAAAAATATAATATAATAATAAAACTCTGCGTGATTAAATAAAAAATTTATAATTCTTGGTTCGAAAATTTTAAAGTATAAATTAAGATTTCTATTGTATTTTTTTAAGTTATATCATTTTGTAAATAATACATATTTTCTATACAGTTAAAGCAAGTGAATTGAATAAAATTACAAAAGCAGAAAGTAGGATATTCTAATGAAAAAATCAAAATATTATCATAATGTCAAATTCTCTGCTCGGGTTGTTGAAGAAGCTCACGATTTATTCTTATCCCAATTAGATACTACAAAAGAAATCAGAAAGCCAACTACTATGGAAGTAACAATCGGTAACGAAATATGGAATTTTGATACCCGTCAAGAGTTTCTATCAGAATATCTAAAAGCTGATGATTGTATGTTCTCCCATAGCGTACAAGAATGTGGTTTACGTATCTATTTAGAGTCTGATGAAAAATATACTTCCGTGACTGTTGAGTTTTTAGAAAGGTCAAAGATAGAGTCAATCTTCCAAGTTTTTGAAAGAAATCTTAATGAAAGCAAAATAGTAACAGAGTCAGAACCATTAACTATCTTCATCGGTCATGGCCATAACCCACAATGGCGTGATTTAAAAGATCATTTGCATGAAAAACAAGGTCTTAATGTGAACCATTATGAAATAGGTCCACGTGCAGGAAAAAGTATTAAAGAAGTGCTTGAAGAAATGCTTGATGAATCTTCATTTGCCCTTCTTGTTCTTACAGGTGAAGATATACATATTAATGGTGAATTACATGCAAGAGAAAACATAATACACGAGTTAGGGTTGTTTCAGGGAAGATTAGGCTTTACAAGGGCTATTATTTTATTAGAAGAAGATGTTCAGGAATTCTCAAATATACTCGGTGTTAATCAAATACGTTTTGCAAAGGGGCGGATAGAAGAAACATTCGGAGAGATATTAGCAACCATTCGAAGAGAATTCAAAAATAATCGATAATCTGCAGAAGTTTACGAATTCAATATAAAAAATATATTAAATAGCATATCTTCCAGGATTAATAGACAAAACGAGTATCATAGGAATTTCTAAAAAATAACAATAAGTATTTTAAATCAAGAAAAAAATTATCAATGTCGAATTAAATTAAATAAGCTAGAAGAAAAACTCAAATAAAGAATAAATTTATGCAAATAATAACCCTAATCAACTAAAAGGGCAGGGGAGGGAAAACTACTTCTAAACGATTAACAAATAATACAAATTATTTCTTTTAAAAATAATGTTAGTAAAGGATTATAAAATAACAGAATATGATAATGTCAATC
>JAHILT010000070.1 GCA_018896875.1 Patescibacteria group bacterium | reverse complement strand
GGCGATTCTAGAGAAACAACATCTTGAGAAATTTTCTGAATATGGCGAACCTTATCTATTGACAAATCCATTTCAACCGAAATTTCTTCTGCCAATGGCTCTCTCCCTAATTCTTGTGTAAGCCTTCTTTTCGCTTGAGAATATTTAGAAATAGTTTCTACCATATGCACAGGAATTCTAATAGTCCTGGATTGATCAGCAAGGGCTCTGGTTATAGCCTGTCTTATCCACCACGTGGCATAAGTAGAAAATTTAAAACCTCTACGATAATCAAATTTATCTACTGCGCGAGCAAGTCCAATATTACCTTCTTGAACAAGGTCTAAAATACCTAAATTAACCGTTCTATTTACATAGCGTTTAGCAATAGAAACCACGAGCCTAAGATTAGCTTGAATAAATTCATTTTTTGCATCCTTGTCTTTCTTCTCTATTCTCTTAGCTAATTCTTTTTCTTGTTCAGAAGTAAGAAGAGGCGTTTTACCAATTGCCTTAAGATACATTTGTACTGAATCCATTGATTCACCACTAATTTTTGTGGCATGAATTAGTCCATTTTTTAAAATATCGTCTTTCTTTGAAACTTCTATAAGCTGGCTAGTTTCAATAACTTTAATATTACTCTTTTCTAATTCGTTATAAACATCTTCTAGAAAATCAACATCGTCTTCAATATGTGGGAAAAAAGACAATACCTCTGTGTCTGTAATAAAACCCCTCCCTTTTCCACGAACTATTAATTCATCAAGAGAAATCTTTAGGGATTCTTTTTTCTTAATAACCTTCTTTTTAGTTGCTTTTTTTGTCCTAATTTTATTTTTTAAAATCGAGGATTTGCGACTCGTCTGGCGAGTCGGGACAACTTTTTTAACTTTGCGTTTTAAAACCACACGCTTTCGTCTCAACTTGCGAGATAAAACATTCTTTTTCAATTTTTGATTTCTTCTTGATTTTTTCATAACAAAGAAAACTAAACAACGCTAAATTACTTATTTAGATTATTTTTAAAAATATCAAATTATATTTTTATAAAACAAATTTTTCTATTTAATTAAATTTCTAGCTAAAATCCTATTACGCACGAATAGAAGCTATCGCGCTTCTATCTTCATATTATGTATCTCCTTAGAAACTATGTCAAACTCTTTAACCTTATTAACTAAATCACTCTCTTTTTCAGCTTTTTCTAGCTCGTCCATTTCAACCTTAAGTATTCTCTGTTTTTCTTTCAAATAATCAAGTTTTAGCTCGTAAATAAGACGATCAAACTCTTCTTGTGTTTTTTGTTCTAATAAATCAGCATTTTCAGAGCTAAATTTTAAACTAATTAAATCAGACACTCCTTCTATTGCTTCGTTGTTGTAAATTTTCTTATAAGAATCCTTAAAATATTTTAAATAATCTTTTAATTTTTTATAAAGCTCTTTGTCGTCCATAGCCAAGCCAAGAAGTCTTTGGCAAATAAGATCTCGTCTAGTTAAATCATTTTTAGAAATTTCTGTTTCAACTAAAGTTTCTAAAGAATTCTGATTTGTAAAATTTTTTAAATTTTCCATTTCTTCTAACAAAACTCCTTCTCCCAAGTCAGAGATATCGGACAATTTTTTAATCCAATAACTTCTTTCAATAGAGCTAGTTATTTTCTTTATTTTAGAAAGTACTATTCTCAAATTTTGCTTTATATTCTTAAATTCTAATTTTCCATCATTCTTTTTAAGTAAATATTTATGAAAATAATATTCCATAGATAAAATAGCATTATCTAGCAAATTTGAAATCGTACCTGGCATTTCTTTAACAATGTCAGCAGGATCCTTAAATTTTGAATTATCTAAAATTAAAACTTTAGTAGAAAAATCTAATTCAGAAGCCAGATCAATACTTCTTTCTGTGGCAGCTTGTCCCGCCTCGTCAGCATCAAAACTCAAGATAAGCTCGTCAGCTATCTTTTTTAAAGCACTTAAATGATCTTTCGTTAAAGCTGTGCCAGAAGTAGCTACAACATTTTTAACTCCATCTTGCCACATCATCAAAAAATCCATTTGTCCTTCAACTAAAACAGCTGTTTTTTGTTCGCGAATTGCCACCTTCGTTTTATGAAAACCATAAAGAATTCTAGATTTTTGAAAAATAGGACTTTCTGGACTATTAATATATTTTGCCTCTACAAATGATGACTGGTTTGTATCTGCTTTTGTTTCAGAAAGAACACGACCAGTAAAACCAACTACTTTCCCAACATGATTATATAGGGGAAACATTAATCTATTACGAAAACGATCCCAATAAGTTCCTCTTTGAGTTTTAAAAATTAATCCAGATTTTTCAATATCTAAAACACTAAATCCTTTTTTAAGTAAATGTCTAGACAAAACATCAAAATCCTTAGGGGCCACGCCTAATTCAAATTCTTTAACTGTCTCACCTTTCAGCCCTCTGTCTTTCAAATATTGTTTTACTTCGTCAGATTCATAAAGATTAGATTTAAAAAACTCTTTAGCTTCTTCCATTATAGTGTAAAACAAGTTATAAGATTTAAAATCGCGATCACCAGAAATATTTAAATTAACTCCTGCTTTTTCTGCTAAAATTTTTAATGCATCATAAAATTCTAAATTTTCATAAAGCATTAAAAACTTAATAACATCCCCGCCATCACCACATCCAAAACAATGCCAAATTTGTTTATCTGGAGAAACCATAAAAGACGGTGTTTTTTCTTTATGAAAAGGACAAACGGCCCGAAAATTTCTTCCAGCTGGAAAAAGTTTTATGTATTGACCTAAAAAATCAACAATATCTATTTTTTCTTTTACAAGAGATGCTGTGTCAGACATCCTTATATCTTATAAATTTATACCCAATAATACAAGAAAATATTTGACGATTACGAATAAGCTTATTATAATAAGGAAACTATGAAAACATGTTTTATTTGTAAAAAAGGATATTTCGTTGCGGGAACTAGAAAACTTCTTCGCGGACATTATAATCCAACAACTGATTCTAGAAAAAAGCCAAATTTACAATGGGCTAAAATTCCTGGTAAACCAGGAAGGTATCAAGTTTGCACAAAATGTTTGAAGCTTATGAAAAAGAAAGTTGCAGACGAAGCAAAAAAGAAAAAGTAACCCCAGTTAAATAATTTCGCTTTTAGCGAAATTTCAGTTCACCCTGTTAAATGTTAACAAGGCAGGACTGAATTTAACGGGGTAAAATAAAAAAATAAAAATCCCTCAAATTATCTGAGGGATTTTTTATTACACCATTTTTCCAATCCTACATATATGACACGGACTAACGGCTCAATGTGTGAGGCGTTGAAAACTCACGTATTTTGGTAATATTTCTTTAGTCTCACGCGTGAGACTAAAGAAATATTGGAAGTATATTTGGAAGTCCGACTTCCAAATATACTTCCAAATATATATTCTTTATTTGCTCAAAAATTACCATTATATTACTATCGTATTTCTACTGAATTATTATTTTCTATGCTTCTAATTCTTGAGACAGCGAATAGAATAACCTTGTCCCTTAGGATAACACTCGCGGGAAAGTCCCGCCAAGCTTGTATGTATAAGACGTAGATAAGCGGAGACAGTATTCTGAGTTGATGACCAAAGGTATGCAAAAGTTAGACGACTATAAAATGCACCGGCTTCCCGACCAGCTATAATAGCGTTAAAACCAGAAGACCCTCCAATCTTAAGCTTGGTTGAAGCTGTTTCGCAAGTAAAAGAATTTGCTCTTGTTGCACTGCAAACATTTTCTCCGTCTTTTAAGTAACTTTCTAGTATGTGCCACTCTGCATCCGTTGCTATATGCCAACCGTCTGGACAAATACCTTGAGCGCCTTCAGCTGTAGATCCGCACATAGCTTGATCCCACCAATAAAGTGCTCCGTCTGAAGTACAATACGATTCGGTGTCATCGTAACAATATTTTTCAATTTCAGAAGCTGAAGGACAATCAGTACCTTGAGGATTAGCTCTGGCCGTCATTGTTCCTACATTCAAATGTTCAGCCATCCAACACTGAGTTCCAACTATAACTACTCCATAATCTTGCCCTTCATAAGTAAATCCTGCGCAATTCACAGCAATATTCAAATTTAAATCATTCCCCACCTCAAACCTAGTAGAAGATTGTCCTCCGTCAGTAGTACCATTGGCAGCTAAATATTTTGTAGATTCTATAGTAGCAGAAAGAGCCCATGAGCCTGGGATATAGGTATAATAAAGTTGGTCAGTGGCAGTATTGACTGGATCTATAGGAAGAGAAGCAAAAAGACCCCCTGAAGATGTTTCTACCGAAGTTAAATCAACCGGTATCCATCCTGTTCCATCTGTTTTTCTGTGGTTTGCTTCGGTGGAGCAATGATAATTCCAACCTGTGGAGGTAGCAGTAAGAGTGCCGTAATAACTTCCACATTGAGAATCAGAATCTGGAAGAGATATGTATATTATATTAGAACTTCCCATAGAAGAACTTCCTCCGAAGGATTGATAGACAAGAAGAGCTTTATTGATAGATTGAAGTTCTACAATTCTATTGCTATCTCTAGATTGTTTTACTAACTGAGCCGGATTGATAACCATAACTACTGTTGCAGCTAGAACAGCTAGGATTCCTATGACGATAAGAAGTTCAATGAGAGTAAAACCAGCTTTTGAATAAACGGATGTTTTTACTTTCTTATGAAAGAGAAAAAGTATAAAGTTTTTCATTTTAATTTTTGAAAAGGAGATTAAAAATAATCTAATTTCATTGCCTTTCTTACATCCTTCATTGTTTCTCCGACTACCTTTTTGGCTTGTAATGTTCCGTCTTCTAAAATATGCATAATTTTTTTAGGATTCTTAGCTAATTCTTGACGACGAGTTCTTATTGGTTCAATAATATTTTCTAAAACATTAATTAATCTTTTTTTAAGAACAACGTCTCCTAATCCTCCTTTCTTATATTCTTCTTTTAATTCTTCAATTTCTTTTTTATTGGAATCAAAAATATCTAGATAAGTGAATACGACATTTCCCTTTACATGCCCGGGATCACTGACCTTTATATGTTTTGGGTCCGTATACATCATCATCACCTTTTCTTTTATTTCTTTAGAAGAGTCGGAAAGATATATAGCAT
>JAHILT010000069.1 GCA_018896875.1 Patescibacteria group bacterium | reverse complement strand
TTTAGAAGGATTTCTATATACAATAGATCCCAGCCATGCTAAACAAAAATGATATTTTTTTCTAAGTTTATTAAACATTTCAGAATTAAGTTAATTTACGTTTATTATAACTTTAAAATGTCTTTTAAAAAAGTTGACGGAAATAATTATTTACTATATTCTATCTGATATGATTACCAAGTCAGCTAGAAAAGCCAACAGGCAAAATATCAAAAGAAGAGCCCATAATAGCAAGAAAAAAAGTGCGCTTAAGAAGCTTATTAAAGATTTTAGAAAATCTGTTTCTTCTAAAAATATCGGTGAAAACAAAGAGGTTATTTCTAAAATACAAAAAGCCCTAGATAAAGCCACTAAAACAAATCTGATTAAGAAGAATAAGGCATCAAGAATTAAGTCTCGATTATCAAGATTAGCAAATAAAAAATAACCCCTAGGGGGTTATTTTTTTATATACCAAAATCCTTATTTTTATAATGAGAAAATTGATCTTTGTTCGAAACCTCCGCAGTTGCTTCGGCAGGGTCCCCGCTATGCGGGGCGAAGCAATGAGGACTAGTAAGCGAGTCGCTGGATGAGCGAAACGGGTTGAGGAAAAGATTAATTTTTGAATTTATTATGCTGTTTCCGAAAAGATAATTGGCAGAGCAAAAATACTACACCAACCAACAAATTCAATTCAACATTAAATCTAATAAAACCTCTTTATATTCTAATTTCCCTGATTTTACGGCAACATCATAATCAGCCATTTTAATTTTTTGCGATTTGTCCAAATAAGGAGAAGCTGAAAATAAATTAAAAATCATAGCTGAATCAGCATAACTAGAAAAAAGCTTTTCTATTAAAAATAGCTTATCTCCAACATTACAACTTCCTTTAATTTGATTTAAACAACTAAAAACATCTACTCCTAATGATAAGTCCACATATTCTTCTAGCGTTTTCTTATTAATTTTCGTCACATTCAAAAGAGCGAGTTTGTCTAATTCCATAATTAATCTCCATGTATTTTGATCGGAAGCCAATAATATTAATTCCTTGCTTTCCTCGTCCATTTTTATTCCCCGTTTATTAATTTCAATATCTAAAAATTTTTTCAAAGCATTGCCTTTTAAAAAATCAAAATTATAAAAAATAACGGGATCTTCTAATAAAAACCTAAAATCTTTGGTCGGTTTTTTTTCTTGGATTAAAATTAAGGTTAAATCTTTGTTTTTAAGATTATTCTTAATTAAAGCTTTAAAAAATTTTATATCTTTTTTTTCTAATTCTGAAAAATTAAAAACTAAGCCTAATTTAGAAGCCTCGAAAAGAGACTGTGTTTTACAAAAATCTTTGAATTTATCCCAATCTTCATTTTTGTCCAAATAAAAATTACTTGCTGTTCCAGTATATTTAATCTTATATCTTTCAATATATTCGTTTGCTTTGTTTCGAAGCCGATAAGAATCGGGACCGTATAAAAAGATAATCATAAAAAATAATTTATTTTAATTTCTGGCAACTTGGACAAAAATGAGCAGACCTCCCTCCAATTTTCTTTCTTATAATAATTGCTTTGCATCTAGGGCATTCCTCTCCTTCACGCTGATAAACTAATCTATTATCACCATAACCGCCCTTCTTCCCTCTGATGTCTCTAAAATCCCTAATAGATGTCCCTCTTAATTTTACCGCTTTATTCAAAATATCCTTAATCGCTTTAAAAAGAATTTTAAGCTGATTCTCTGTAAGCTTGTTAGATTGTTTAAAAGGACTAATTTTAGCTAGCCATAAAATATCATCAGAATAAATATTTCCAATTCCAGATATAACTTTTTGATCCATTAAAACCTGTTTAATCTTCCCTGTTTTTGAAAAAATAATTTCTTTAAAAATATTAAATTTAAAATTTTTATTTAGCGGATCAGGACCTAGTTCTTTTAATTCTGGCAAATTTTCAATTTCTTCCTTTTTTCCTAAAAGGATTTTGGCAAATTTGCGCATATCTGAAAGAGCCAACATCTTTCCATTTTTAAAATAAAAAATTATATGAATAAATCTATTATAGGAATCATTAACTATGCTCTGTGGTTCAATTGCAATAACTTTTTCTTCTTGTTGCGCTTTTCGTATGCTCCATTTTCCGACAAGAAGATGTCCGGTCATTTTTAGATGTACCATCATTAAATATCCACTAGATAAATCAATCAAAATATTTTTGCCTTTTCGTCTTACCTTCTTAATCTCCTTGTTTTTAATTAACTTTTTAAAGTCTTCTAATTTAGGCTTTTTAACTACAGTCCAATCAAACCACACGTCAGTAATCTTCTGCCCTAAAATATTTTTATTCAAATCATTTACTATTGTTTGTATTTCTGGTAATTCAGGCAAGGTAGTAATTAGCGACTAGTAATTAGCCACTAGATTAGTTAATTTCGACTTAAGAGAATTTAACATTTTCATCACTTCTTGTAATAAACAATCTATTTCATTAAATTCTTCGTCTGTAATAAATTTTAATTCTTTTGATAACAAAAGTTGGGTTTCTAATTCTGCCCCAGATCCAAAAGCTATAGATACAAATTGAGAAAATTCTTTTTTATGCTTTCTTACGAATCCCTCAGCTATATTTGACGGAATAGAAATACTAGCTCTTCTCATTTGTGATGATAAACCATAAATTTCCGATTTCGGAAAATTTTCTGTAACCTTATAAATCTTCTTAATCAACTTAAAAGATTTTTGCCAAACAATAAGTTCTTTATAAGAATTTAACATAAAAACTAATTAACTAGTGGCTAGTGGCTAATTACTATTCTTTATTCTCCATAAATTATTTCTTTTTGTGGAACCAAAGAGGGATCAGTCGGTAATGTAAAATAAGAAGTTGTCCCTCTATTAATTTTTGACTCTATTCTCATTTCTCCGCCATGACGCTTAATTATATTCCTAGCAATATAAAGACCCAGTCCGGATCCTGTTGTTTCTTTAGTCATAACATTGCTAGCTCTAAAAAATTTAGAAAAAATTTTCTTTAAATCTTGTTCGGGAATTCCTACTCCAGTGTCTTTAATACTAATTTCTACGCAAGATTTGTCTTTTATTTTTTTTAGCCCCACTATCACCTGACCATTAGGCACATTATATTTAACAGCATTATCTATAAGATTAGAAACAGCCATACTGAGTTTTGTCGGGTCTCCATAAACCATAAGTGATTTTTCTTCTCCTGGTTCAAAATAAACATTTACATTATATTGTTTAGCTATAGCTTCAGCTTGAGAAAGCAATGAGGCTAAAAATTTAATTAAATCAAAATTCTGAAAATTATAACCAAATTTTCCATCCTCAATTTTAGATACGCTCAATAAGTCTTCTACAACTTTCGAAAGATTAGCAGATGCTTCCGTCCCTATTCTTACAGTATCTTGCTGATTTTCATTAAGATTTTCTGCTCTTAATGTTTCAAATACCCAGCCAACAGCAGCTAATGGCGTTCTAAGTTGATGAGCTGCAATTGTTATAAAATCACTTTTAGACTTTAAAAGTCCGATCTCTCTAGTTCTGTCTCTAATTATCTTCAAAAAACCAAACGTCTTTCCACTTTCATCAACTAGTCGACTAGACGATATGCGTAATTCAAGCTGTGGATCGTCAAAGGAAATATCCATTACCTGTAAATGAGCGATATTTTTTTCGGTTCGTTTTATTACAGCTGGTGCTAAAGAAGGATAAATAACCTGCGTTAAAGTTTTAAATTTATTGTTTTTCAAGTCTTCAACTGTTATAACTTCTCCTATAGCCTCCGACTGCTTTAAATTAAAAATCTCTTCAGCAGCTTTATTAAAAACCAAAATTTTAAAATTCAAATCATAAACAAGCAATCCATCTCCAATACTAGAAATAATACTATCTAATCTACTTTTTTCTAATTTAAGTTTTAAGCTAAATCGAGCTGTTCTCAAATTGTTAAAAAAAACTAAAAAACCAATAGAAAGAAGCGCTATAAAACTAAGTATCCGCCATAAAAAAACTTGTACAAACATAAAATTAACGAAAAGAACGAACATCACAAGTAAGACAAAAACCCAAAGTGTTCTCATCTCTGGAAATTTTAAATATTCTTTAAAATTTTTAAAAAAATTGTTCATCCCCCCCACATAATAAAGACCCAAAAGCTAAGCTTTCGTGATCAATATTGTTAAATTATTTTTTTGCGACTTATTCATTAATTTTATAGCATTTAAATATTTATATATTAT
>JAHILT010000068.1 GCA_018896875.1 Patescibacteria group bacterium | reverse complement strand
GCATTCTATTTCTCCCGATTTAAGTAAAAAGATCAATTGCATTTATTTGAAACTATAATAAGAAAGTATAGCAAACTAAATCATAAAAGTCAAGGGGTCGTATTAACTCATCTAAAATCTGACTAAAGCATTACCGCTTAAATCATTTAATTTCTGACCGAAATTAGTTAAGATTTGAAGATTAAATAATTAAGTTTAATCTACAAATCTATGATGGACATGAAATCAAGAAACCAATATCTTAAGGAGTTAAGAACAGAGTATTTAAAAACTAAATCAAAGAAGAAAAGAGGAGAACTTCTAGATGAAGCTGAGAAGAGGACAAAATTAAAAAGAAAATATCTAATGGATAAATTAAAACCCAAGAGTAATCTGGACAATCTTCCCTCTGAAAGAAAAAGAAGAGAAGAATATTATGATGGTTATGTAAGGGATGCTCTAGTCCAAATGTGGAAAATCTTTGATTATCCTTGTGGACAAAGATTAGAGCCAATTCTAAAGACAGAAACAGATAGAATGAGAAAGTTAGAAGAATTGATTTGTTCAAATGAAGTAGCTTCAAAATTAAAAAAGATCGGAATAGCTACGATTGATAGAAAATTGAAACACGAAAGAGAGGTAGAACGAATCAATAGAAAATATCGTCGTAAAATACATCCTCTACTTTATCAGAAAATACCAGTAAAGGTATTTGATGAACAAGATAGAAGAACTATTGGCAATATCCAAAATGATCTAGTAGAGCATTGTGGACAATCAGCCTCCGGAGAGTTCGTTAATACTCTATCTAATACGGATATTAGCAATGGTTGGTGGGAAGGAGAAGCTATTATGACCAGAGGGCAAATTCCTACCCAAGAAGGACTAGAGAGAGCTGAGGAGAGATTCCCTTTCGACTGGAAAGAGATTCATTCAGATTCTGGAAAAGAATTCATTAATGCTCATCTATTTAATTACACTCAGAAAAAAGGATTAGGATTTTCAAGATCAAGACCATATAAGAAGAATGATAACTGTTTAGTGGAACAAAAGAACTGGACTCATGTTAGAAAGTTTATTGGTTATTCTAGATATGATAGCTTAGAAGAATTAAATATATTAAATGATATTTATCGTAACGAATTAAGATTATTTAAGAATTACTTTCAGCCAGTAATCAAACTAATTCTTAAGGAAAGAGTAAAAGGAAGAATTCATCGCAAATATGATAAAGCTAGAACTCCTTATCACAGAATCATGGAATCAAAAGAAGTCCCAGAAAAGAAAAAGCAGGAGTTAAAGATAATCTATGAATCTTTAAATCCTGCTCAATTGAAGAGAGACTTTGATAGAAAACTTAGCTTACTTGCCAAAGCCCACCAAGAGAAGAATAAATCATTAAAAGTCGACATTAACAAAAAGCTTTCGGTCAGATTTTCAACCTTTGATCAAGAACTTGTTTCGGTCAGATAGTTAAATGAGTTGACACGAATGGAGCCAACCCCATTATTTAATAAAAACTATATAATCAAAAAGTAGAACAAAAAAACGCTCCTGACTCTATTATTCCCTATTATTCTGTCTCCATAAATTTATTTTATTAAATCGGAAAATAAAGTTTTGAAACCAGTAGTGTTTAGCCAGTAATTATTAAGGTTATTTTTTAGGTATTTTTTAATTTCTTTTCTTTGTTTTAATGTTCTTTTGGCCCTTTTAGATATTTTTCCTAATAAAAAATTAGAATAAGTTCCATCAAGAAAAGAAATGTAAAAAACATTATTTCTCTCTTTTTTTAAGCTCAAAATTTCTATCAATTCTGATATTTGTTTATTTTGTTCTCCGCCACCAACATTTAAATGTTTGGCTTCCAGTATAAATAATTTTTTATCATATTTTATTAACAAGTCCAGGCTCTTGTCTTGTTTTTTAAGATTCATTTTTAAATCTAATTCTTTTTTAACATTATTATTTGAAAAAATTTCTTTAGAAAATCTTGCTACACATTTATTCTCTTTTTTAAATTCTTTCCAATTTTTCACTTCTTTGATTTCTATTTTTTGCAAAAATTTTAATAATTTTCTCTCTCCAAGCTCTCCTTTTTTTCTAGAAGAATTAGAATCTAAAATTGCTTGTATCCAATTATCGGGAACTTTATCATTTAATTCTCGTTTCTCTAAAAATAAATTAGTTATTTTTTTAAAAGAATTATAATCTTTTTGAATCATATCGCGAGTAGTGTCACAAGCATTAACAAAACAACCCAATTCTGAACAATTAGAAAATTTTTGGTTAAAAACTATAAAAAGTTTTTTAAAATATTTATCAATAATTTTTTCGTCTTCTTTTTCTTTTTTTAATCTTTTAATAGTAATCAAAATTTCTTTAATATTTTTTACCTCAGAAACATAGTTAGATAATTCTGGATGTTTATTTAAGAAAAAATAATTTGCATCTAGGTGTGATTCTAAATTTTCTTGAGAAATTTTAAAGTAATACAGATTGTTTTGAATATTTTTTGGCATAAAGATAATTTAAAAATTTATAAACAAAATTAAATGATATTCTTTTTCGACCATTGTCGCGAAAGTTAGTAAGAAAGAATGAAAAATATTTTTCTCTATTAATATTTAGGTTTTTATTGAATTCTTCCATTAATTCCTTTTGTTCTTTTTGAGAAACACCTTTTTTAAAAATCAAATGAGCCATATTTCTAGAGCTATCCTTGCCAACAAGTCCAAGAATATTATAATCTCTTATATTCTCAAGTTGTATTTTTTTTCCATTTTTGCTATCAATCGCCCGTAAAAAAAGTATATTGTTTTTTAATATATTTTTTGTATTCTGGTCAATTTTAAAATTATTTATATGTTTGATATTTTGAATAGCTAATTTTACGTTTTTGTCGCCGGATCTCAAAAGATTTTCTGTTAGGCGAGTTACTCCTAAATAATTCTTTATGTTTTTAACTTCATTTAAAAAATTTCCTCCTAACTGCCAGCCAAATTTTTTTTCAATAGTAAAACTTATTTTTTTCTTTTCTGGAAAAATAACAGCTGATATTTCATTTTTCTCAATATTTCTATCTTTCCTCTTGAAATAAAAAGAGATTACATTATAAGTGGTGTCCTCAAAAACTTTTTCCTTAAAAACATTTAAAGAAACTATTTTGAATTTATTAAAAAATATCTCTCTTATTTTTTTTGCATTTTCAGCTGATAAAAAATTAAGGGGAACAATTAAAATCCCTTCTTCTGAATCTAGAATAGAATTAATCGAAACTTGATATAAGTCCTCAAATTTGGAATTTATTCCCTTAAAATATCTGTCTTTTATTTCTTTCGTTGCTTTGTTTTTATGAAGATAGGGCGGATTCGTAAGAACAAATTTATAATCCTTAAAAGAGTTTATAGAATCGTTATAAAAAACTTCTTTATTGTCAACATAATTTTTATCACAGTCAAAACCTGTGATGTTTTTACATTTATTTTTCTTTGCCCAAACTATTAAATCCTTATTCCCAGCAAAAGGATCTATAACTTCTTTATTTTTTATATATTTTGAAAATTCCTGAAGAATATATTCAGAATTTGTAGTAAAAAATTGTCCGTTTAATCTTTTTTCTGTCATATTATTTATAAATTAAAATTACTAATTTCATTATTCAATTATACCTAAAATAAGCACAAAACAAAAACAAGGAGTTCGGCTCCTTGATTTTAGAATTAATAACATTTTTCTATTTCTCTATTTTAATCTAATGCCACTCCTAATTTCTCTTTTAATACTATTTTTACCCTCCTAAGATCAGCTTTCATCAAAATAAACTCATCGCTTAAATCTGTTGATTTCTTCAAAGATTTATCGATTGAATTAGTGAGTTTCCCAATCTTTTGATTAACTCTTATCTCTGTCTTCTGAAGTTTTTCATCTACTGCATTAAGGATAACGACTGTTTGTTGATTAAGAAGCTTTCCAATTTCTTTCACAGTTAATTGTTGAGTTATTTTTCTGACCATATATTTTACAAATTTAAT
>JAHILT010000067.1 GCA_018896875.1 Patescibacteria group bacterium | reverse complement strand
AATACAAAAGCTTAGCCAGCTTCTTTTTGCCTCTGACTTCTCCGCCTAATTTTGAACATAAGTAAATAATTACTTGTTCGTATTTTTTCTTATTTATAGGCATATTTTATTATATCGCAACCTATGCAATTTTACAACAGAATTTTATTAGAATTTCTCACACGCAAAACATATTCGCTTCGCTCATCATTTGGCGGTGCCTTTTGGTTAAAATCCGAACTTATTTTACGGAAAATCCCGACGCTGACTTTTAGCCCGTCCCGCTGAAAGCGGGGCGGGCAGGAAAATCCATCGGCTCGCCGTAAAGAAAATACGATTAAAATCGTTGCCCCAGATGAAGATATGGTTATCGTAATCGCCAATCTCGGTTGGCTCTATCTTAATTGGAATTTGCTCATTTAAAATAATACTCATTAATTCAATAACTCAATTTCACTAACATTATATCCTAATGGTAATTCAAGATAAATTGTCACCCATTTACCTTTACTTTTGAGATTTAAAGTATCAGAATCAAAATCGACCATTTTCTCTGTCTGCAAAATAAATTCATCTATTTAACTGCATATATTTTCCTTTCCCCAGAAGGAAGATAATATTCTAATTCTGTATCTGAAATCCATTTGGGTTTAAAATACCACATTGTATCAGTAGTTGTAGCCAAAACTATTTTTTTGTTTGTGAAGAAATTGTAAAGATAAAAAGAAACAATTTTACCTTCTTTTTCCCATTGTTCTTGATACATCTTGGCAAAATCAAGATCTCCTGTCCAAGGCGGACCGTCATCGTAAGTAATATAACCAAACTCAGAATTTAATGCGGTTCCGCCCATTGTGCCTGTCGGCGCCTCAAATAATTCCCGCTTCCAACTATCTCGCTCTATCCTGAAAAAAGCTAAAACATTAGCTCCATCAAAGATGTTCCCCCAAAAATATTTACTACCTCTTGTCCATTCGTTGAATCCAATACTACCTAAAAAATCAGGATATTTATCTGTTATTTCTTTGAGCGGTAAAACAAAAACATCTTTCTTGGTTTGTAAATTCTTAATAACTAAGGCATAGTCCGGATTGCCCAAATAGCTTCGTTCGAGAACGAGATAAATTTCTGTGGGATCAACGCGGAAATCATAAGAGAAATCTTCTGAGAAGAATAACTGAATACCTTCTCCGCTGTAATAATACCGCCAAAACTCGGCACGAAATTCAGGTTTCTGCTTTGAAATCCTGGGATCGTAGTTGAAAAACCTTATCACGTAAATACCGCATTTGTATAATTCAATAGGGTGATAATTTTTAAAAATATTATCAATTTTGAAAGATGTTACCTCTTTTCCTGTGTTTTCGTCAATAATATAAACTACTACATCTGCTAAAGGGCTTTCCTTTTCTTCAATCTTATAAGATACCTCTAAATTTTCACTCAAGCACTGAGTTAAAAATGTAGATTGTTTTAGTGTTTTATCGGGTTTAATTTCCTCTTCTGGAAAAAAGAAAAAATAAGCAATCGTTATTGTGGCTATTAATATGAGTGGTATTAAAATTATTAAGATTTTTTTCATTTTAAAAAATACAAATTCAATTTAAGCAGATCAATATTCCCCTAATACTAAGGAAATTCTCCTTCGTATTCACCCCTTTCGTAAATAATTATTGTACGGAGTTTTCCGTTCTGAATTTTAATATACCTATGACTTCCTCCAGTGGGTCCATCTGCAGCAATACCATCAACTTCAAAACCATGAACATAAGCTCTCCCTGTCCAGCCTCGTTTTGAAAGTTCTTCAGAATAATAACGATCAAGTTCTCTTCCAATTTTATAATCACCCTCGTCTTTGTACTCATAATTTGCAGACCACGCCTTTCCATTTAGAATGTCCACCAAATAGTATGTGGCATCAGGCGGTTTAGTGTAACCTATGGCTCGCCAGTCTCCTTCGATTTGGTTCTTATTCAACTCTTTCCATAAGAAACCCGGGAATAATTCAGGTACATCAAATAAGCCGCTGATGTTGTTGTTCGAAAAGTAATGACAGGTAGTAGGAGTGAATGTTGGAAGACTTTTTATCAAAGAAAAATAAATAATTCCTCCCGATACTAAAACCAACAAGAAAATTATTCCAATTACTATGGTTTTAAATCTAATCTTCATTTACTTTTTAGGTGTTTTTATTTATTAACAATCCTAACAGAATCTATTCCTTTAATTAAACTACCATTATTTAATTGACCAGTTAAAACAGCTTCAGTGTTAGTGGGGCTTAATCGAAGAGATTGGGTATTGAAATGTAGTATCAAATCTAAATCACCATCATTATCCACATCTTCAAAGTTTCCTCTTAAAGGTTGGGTTCCAGTAAATAGGATACTTTCTATCACCACATTTTTAACATCAAAGAATTCATCTGTTAGAACGGCAACTGGTGTCACTCCTTTAGATTTAAGATTAATACTATTTGGATCGCTACCTGGTTTAATATCTATATCTACAATTCGATAAATCTCTATCTGTTGAACTGTTTGATTAGAGTAATCCAGCTCAAATTCTTGAATATTATTAGTTTCTGTATTTCCCTCCAAAATTATTTCTTTTGATTGGCCATTTTGATCGTAAAATAATAAATTCAGCGTATAACTTCCCGAACCTGTTCCAATAATTTCAATATTATATTGACCATCTATTGGATTGCCAATATAGATAACCTTACTTTCCTCATTAGAAGGAGGCAATTCACCTGTAGGGTCATCAATATTTTCAGTGAAATAGCTTCCATCGGGAATTTCATTGTATTCTGCATCTGAAATTGGATCTTTCCCTAATTTTCTACCTAAAGGATCTGTTATTAAAATTTCAGCTGGCGAAGCAAGAGAAAGTGAAATAGCCTTCATTGCGATTCCATCTCCTGGATAATATAATCTTAAACCATAAAAGTTGTTGTTGTAATCCCGGATTTTACTTGCCCAATCTGTTGTTGGCTCGTCTAATTTCTTAGTATTGTACCAAGAAGGATCCTTAACGCCATAGGTGGTGGCTAATTTATTATCAATCACTATGAAATGACCTGGATTTATTTCTTTAGCAATAACTGGTTGATTTTTGTTCAAATGTTTATCAAGAAGTGTATAGTTATTTACATAATTTCCTGACTTTGCAGTATCATATTTTATTCTATAATCGGAATATTCAGCTACTTTCAACCAATTAACATCACCGGCAAAATATCCTTTGTTATTTTTTAGCCATTCATTAGTTGTTCTTGGATTAACATCTTCGTAGTTAACAGTTGTAATATCATAATATCTTAAAACCATTACTCCTGAAGTTAAAGCACAACCGCATTGAGCAATCGTTGAACCACAGTCATAGTTCCCAGCAGGACCTTCAGCATATGGCAGAACAGCCCAAATTTTCGTTTCATTATCAGACGGATACGGCGACCTTACCTGTGTATACAATGGTACTAGTTTTACTTCAAAATCTATATTTCCTATTTGCCCAAACTCCTGCCAATCTGAAGCGGTTCTTTTCTCATCAACCGCTCTTGCCCGCCAGTGGTATTTGTCATTGATTAAACCGTATCTAGCGATTGATACTTCGTTTCCTGAAGAAGCGAAATCGCTTTCTAATAAACCTTGGCCATTAAACGGTTGATCTTTTTCTTTGAGTTCGATTTGAAGTTTTACCTTGTCATTTTCCAGGTCATTAAGAGTAGCTTTAAATACTACCGTTGATTCTGTTGTTATGCTAATCTCATCAATAGGAAGGATGCCATCAGATTTAAATTGTCCGAGATTAGAAATTGTTGGCGGTTGATTAACTGGAGCACACTTTGCCTCTGGGCTGAGGGCATAACTAAATAGGTTCTTCATCACATTGGTATATCCGTAACCCGGCGGTTGGTGAGCTACAAACTCCTTGGTTACAGTATCCACAATTACTCGACCACCTTGGTAACAGTATTCAGCCAGAATTGGTTTTTCAACTCCTCCAAAGGTAGATGTCATGATTACTTTGGCATCTGGCGGAAGGGTGATTCCGTCAACTAAATTACCATGGGCTACATAGCAGCTATAGGCCATATCGACATTTGAATTATTAAGGTCATCAGCAGTTCCAGGGATGCCATCGGGTCCAATAATAATAGGGTGGTTAGTTGCCACTGCCGCCAGGTCAAGGGTGGCATCTTGGCATGTTTCGAGGATGTAAGAAGGAGTACCAACTGCTCCCGGAGCCAGGTAGCCATCATAATAATCGTTGTCACCCATGTCCACAATGACCACTCCACCACCTTGCAGAAAACTAGTCAAATTAGCTTGGGCGGTGGAATCCTTCTGGGCGTTTCTAGTTGATGCCCAGCCATAGCTGTTGGATGTCATCAGAACAACAGCTGTTCCAGAGGGGATGCCCGTCTGTAATGCTGACATAGGATGGATGAAATAGTCAGATCCTTGAACTTTACCTATGGTCAACAGCGTAGCATGATCCCTATTCTCGCCCCACCAGGCGTTAAAGTCTTTGTAGGTCCTCCAGACAGGGGGATTGTGTATCACTTCTTTTACTTCATTATAGGTTGGCTGTTCGGGTTCAACGCCTTGCGGAGGTTGGGCTGTAGCATCATTAGGATCGTCAGCTGAGATTGGAACCGTTATTAAAAGCGTCATCGCCAAGATGAGCACTCCTCCTGCTATAATTCCTCCAAAATATTTGCCTAATTTTTTTATTTTTTCCTTTTTCATTTTTTCTTTTAATTTTAATTATTACTTATACTTGAGTTTTTCGACCTTTGCCCACCACCAAATTTTTGGTATGGGTAAAGCTCATTCTCTAATTCTAATAAAATTTTTAAAAAATGCAAATTCAATTATCCATAAAGGTGTAGGCTAAAGATTTCTAAACAAGGCGAGGAAACAGTAAAAATTTACTTTTCTTTAAAATTACCACTATATCTTCATCTGGGGCAATGATTTTAATCGTATTTTCTTTACGACGAGTCGATGGATTTTCCTGCCCGCCTCTGGAGGGGGCTTCGCCCCCAAAACTTTTTGGCGGACGGATTTAATTATACTTCTTTTTCAAGACTATTTAACACTTTTGATGCTCGTAGATTTTCACTTTTTGCAATACGGAACTTATTAAAAGAATTTCAGACCAAACAATTTGTAATTGAAGGTCTTTTTGTTTAAAAAATATTTTGCCTCTTGCATAATTTCTATGAGAGACGCTTCGCCCCTTAAATGGTTAATTTCTT
>JAHILT010000066.1 GCA_018896875.1 Patescibacteria group bacterium | reverse complement strand
GGAATTAGTTTTGAGTATGTTGGCAGAAACCGCGACTACTGAAATTTCTAAGAAACAAAAACCAGAAACATTTCCAGAAAATAGACGAGTGGCGCGCGAAGGTGGTGGTATTGCCGGTAATGCCCGCAAACAAATAGAATCCAAAACCGGCAAACCAGTTATAAGTGATAATAATTTTAAGAAATTACAGAAACAGAAAAAATTAAAAAGTAAATAATTTATTTATCAACATTTTTAAATTTCGTATTTCCTCATAAAAAATAGAGTGAGTTATTAGATATGGGAGTTTATAAAAAATAAGGTATAATTATAAATATGAAAAAAACAAAAATAGCGATTAATGGTTTTGGGCGTATTGGTAGATTATTATTTAGGCAAGTTTATGATAGTAAAAATTTTGAAGTAGTAGCGGTTAATGATTTGGGAGATATAGATAATTTAGCCTATTTATTAAAATACGATACTGTTTATGGACAATTTCCTTTGGAAATTCGCAGATCAACGCAGACTAAAACGCGGACAAACGCGGACAAGAATATGACGCAGAATTATTTAGTTATTAATAATAAGCGAGTTTTAGTTTTTCAAGAAAAAGATCCGACTAAACTTCCATGGAAAAAATTAGGAATTGACGTTGTTGTTGAAGCAACCGGTGCTTTTTGTTCTTTTGAAAAAGCGAAAGTTCATTTGAAAGCTGGTGCCAAGAAAGTTGTTATTACTGCTCCGGCCAAAGACGAAGAAAGAAGCGATGCTAAAACAATATTGCTTGGTATTAATGAAAAGGAATTTAAAGCTTGTTCTATAACTTCCAATGGCTCTTGTACTACTAACGCGGTTTCTCCTGTGGCGGCTATTATGGATGAAACAATAGGAATTAAAAAAGCTATATTAAACACTATCCACTCTTATACTGCTACACAAGGCATCGTAGATGGACCCCTGCGCGGGCAAGCAACCAAAGGAAAGGATTTTAGAAAAGGACGTGCTGGTGCTCAAAATATCATTCCTTCAACTACTGGTGCTGCCATAGCTATGACTAGGGCTTTCCCAAAGCTCCAAGGAAAATTTGATGGCGTAGCCTTGAGAGTTCCAACTATTGTTGGTTCGTTAGTTGATTTCACTTTTATCGCCAATAGAAAAACATCAGTTAAAGAAATAAATGATATTTTTAAAAAAGCTGTTAAAAATAAGCGTTGGGATGGAATTTTAAAAGTAACTGAAGATCAAATTGTTTCTTCGGATATTATTGGTGAGCCATATGGCGCAATAATAGATTTGAAATTTACTCAAGTTGTTGATGGTGATTTAGTAAAAATATTTTCTTGGTACGACAATGAGGCTGGTTATGTTGCTACATTGATAGGACATATTCAGAAAGCAGCCCAGAATAGAAGTTAGCGACTAGCGACTAGCGACTAGCGACTAGGCATTAGGCATTAGGCATTAGGCATTAGGCATTAGGAACTAGGAACTAGGGACTAGACACTAGGAACTAGTGAAGAAAGGACAATGAATAATAGAGAAGGTAAAAAATATAAAATAATCCCTAATTAACAAAAAAATTAAGAAAATTTAAAAAAGCTGTGCTTTTAAAGACAATTTAAAAACTAGTGGCTAACTACTAATTACTATTATTACTATTATGATTATATATATTGCATCAGACCATAGAGGTTTTGGACATAAAGAAGTTATTAAAAAATATTTAGCTGATTTTGGTTATACAGTTGTTGATTTTAGTGGAGAAAAATATGACGAAGCAGATGATTATCCTGATTTTGCTTCAAAGGTGGCGGAAAAAATTAGTAAAGATCCAAATAATTCTCGTGGTATTTTGATTTGTGGATCGGGAGCGGGAGTAGATATTGTTGCTAATAAATTTTCTAGAGTTCGTTCTTCGTTGGTTTTTAATACTGAACAAGCCATAGATGTGAGAGCTGATGACGATGCTAATGTTTTGAGCTTGGCGGCTAGTTATACTTCCTTGGAAGATTCTAAAAAAATTACTTCTCTTTGGTTGAATACTAAGTTTTCTGGAGAAGAAAAACATAAGAGAAGAATTAAGAAAATAGAGGAGATTGAAATAAAATTAAGATAGTCTGCTATCTGCCTGTCTATCTATAGTCTCGCATTGTTCCATGCAATCATTTTTTCGGAAACAGCATAATAAATTCAAAAATTAATCTTTCCCTCAACCCGCTTCGCGAGTCCAGCGACTCGCTTACTAGTCCTCGTTGCTTCGCCCCGCATAGCGGGGGCCCTGCCGAAGCAACTGCGGGGGTTTCGG
>JAHILT010000065.1 GCA_018896875.1 Patescibacteria group bacterium | reverse complement strand
GGGCGTTTGAAGGGGTAGATATAGTTGTTCATGCTGCTGCATTGAAACAGGTCCCGGCCACAGAATTTAATCCCTTTGAAGCAATTAGGACTAATATTATTGGCAGTCAAAACGTTATAGAGGCGGCATTAAATAATAATATTAAAAAGACATTATTAATCTCTTCGGATAAAGCGGTTCAGCCGATTAATTTATACGGCGCGACTAAATTATGCGCTGAAAGGCTATTCGTGGCGGCAAATGTTTATGCTGGCGAAAAGAGAAATACTAAATTTAGCGTTGTAAGATATGGCAATGTTATAGGAAGTCGCGGTAGCTTAGTTGAAATAATAAAAAATCAAAAAGAAAAAGGGGTAATTGATTTGACGGACAAAGAAATGACGCGGTTTTGGATTCCGATTAAAAAAGTGATAGAAGTAATTTTAAATGAAGTTCTTAATCAGATGGAAGGCGGAGAAATTTTTGTGCCTAAAATGAAAAGCTTGAAAGTTGTAGATGTTATAAAGCATCTGGTTCCGAAATGCAGAATTAATATTATTGGAATTCGTCCCGGGGAAAAATTGCACGAAACATTAATTACTGAATATGAGGCGAAAAGAACAGTTGATCTTAAAAATATTTTTGCAATAAAGCCAGAATTTGATTTATTTAAAAATGAATGGTTGAAAAATAAACTTTCTGTGAAAGGAGGTTTTATTTACTCAAGTGACAATTCGAAGTTTATTCTACCCTTAAAAAAGGCGTCGGAATTATTGGGTGATGAGATTTAAAAATGATTCCTTATTCACATCAATTTATAGACAAAGAAGATGCAGATGCTGTTTTGGCGGCGTTAAAATCAGATTGGCTTACACAAGGACCGAAAGTAAAAGAATTTGAATTGGCGTTGGCTAAATATTGCGGGGCAAAATATGCTGTAGCTATTTCAAATGGTACCGCAGCTCTGCAAGCCGTTTATTTTACTATAAATATTAAAAAGGGAGATGAAATAATTACTTCGCCACTTACTTTTGCTGCAACGACTAACGCCGCTATTTGGCAGGGCGCTAAGCCTGTATTCGTTGATATTAATAAGGATGGAAATATAGACTCAGATTTAATTGAAAAAAAAATTACTCAAAAAACCAAGGCGATTGTAGTAGTTGATTATGCTGGGCTTCCATGTGATTTTGATGTTTTGAAAAAAATTGCTAAAAAACATAAACTTATTTTGATTGAAGACGCCGCTCATTCTTTGGGGGCCGAATACAAAAGTGCAAAAGTTGGCAGTATTGCTGATTTAACGATTTTTAGTTTTCATCCTATAAAATCCATAACTACGGGAGAAGGCGGAGCTGTTATGACTAATAATAAAGATTTTTATGAAAAACTCCTGCTTTTTAGAAATCATGGTATTACAAAAGATCAAAATAAATTTTTAAATAAAAGTCATGGTCCATGGTATTACGAAATGCAGGAGCTTGGTTTGAATTATAGATTGACCGATATTCAAGCTGCTCTAGGAATAAGTCAGCTTAAAAAACTGCCTGATTTTTTGAAAAAAAGAGATATGATTGCTAAAAATTATAATAAAGAACTAGGCAAGACAGAGGGCTTGGTTCTGCCGAAACATTCTTTTAAGGATAGAAAATCTAGCAGGCATCTTTACCCGATACTTTTAACGGGTAAATTACAGTCAAAAAGAAAAGATGTGTTTGAGTTTTTGCAAAAAAATAAAATAGGCGTTCAGGTTCATTATATCCCTGTTTATTGGCATCCTTATTATCAAAAACTTGGATATAAAAAAGGAATTTGTCCGAAAGCGGAAGAATGGTATAAGTCCGAAATCTCAATTCCAATCTATCCGTCTTTAAAAAAAGAGAGTCAAAAAAAAGTGATTAAAAATTTAAAAGAAATTTTAAATGGCAAAATTAAAAATTAGAACAGCAATAATTGGTCTTGGAAAAATTGCCCATGGATATGAAGATGACAAATTAGTTTTGAAAAGGATGGATTTTCCAACGCATTTTAGTGCGTTAAGAGAGCATTCGAATTTTGAATTGGTGGCTACGCAAGATATTTCTGCGAAAGTTAGAACTTTATTTAAAAGAAAAATTAAAAAAAATAAGTTGAGTGTAACTATTTATTCTGATTGGCAAAAGATGGTCGAGGCGGAAAAGTTGGAGTTGGTTGTGGTTGCGACCAATACGGATAGCCACGCAAAAATTTGTGATAAATTAATAGATTTAGGTGTAAAAAATATATTATGCGAAAAGCCTATTTCTTATTCGCTAGAAGAATCAAAAAAGTTGATTAAAAAAGCAGAGAAAGCGGGTTGCGTCTTATTTGTAAATTATTTCAGAGCTTTTAATGATTCTTACGCTAGGCTTATTAAAAAAATTAAATCTAGATTTTTAGGTAGAATTCAGAGTTTTGACGTAAAATATTCCAGAGGAATTTTTAATAATGGCACGCATATGATTGATTTATTAATAAGAATGTTCGGGGAAGTTAAAACCGCGCGGGGAGTTAAAAATCTAACGTGTAATTTTTTTGAAAAAGATCCGACCATCAACGCATCTTTGCAATTTAAAAATGGAATTTCCGGCTATATTCACGGGCTTAATAATGACTTCTATAATATTTTTGAGTTAGATATTTTAGGAGAGAAGGGCAGGATAAAAATAATTAACGACAAGGCGGAGCTTTTTTTGAGAGGAAAATCTAAATTAGTTAAAGGGTGTAGTGTTTTAAAAATTCAATCTTCAAAAAATCTAATTAGCATAAAAGATGGTTTGTATCCAGTTTATGAAAATATTTATTTGAATTTAAAAAATAAAGAAAAAAATAAGTGTTCTGGAAAAGACGCCTTAAAATCATTGGAGGTTGCGGATAAAAGCATACGAATAGCGCGCTACGAATGCGCCCATACGAATAAAAAATAATAACAATGAAATACAAATTAGCTATAAAGGGTGGAAAACCAATTTTAAAAAAACCGTTGCCGAATGTTTATAATATAGGCGACAAAGAAATAAAAGCAGTCAATAATTTATTGAAAAGAGGACCGTTGTCTGATTTTGTGGGCGCCAAAGGCGATTATTTTTTGGGCGGTAAAAATGTGAAGAGGTTAGAGTCCTTGTTTTGTAAAAAATTCAAAATTAAACACGCAGTTTCTTTTAATTCTGCCACTACCGCTCTTCATGGTGCTATCGTTGCATTGGGCATTGGACCAGGGGACGAAGTAATTGTTACTCCATACTCAATGTCGGCTTCAGCAACTTGTGTTTTAATGAATGGAGCAATTCCAGTTTTCGCGGATATTAATGATAAAAATTTTTGTCTTGACCCAAAATCAATTAAAGAAAAAATAACTTCGCGAACTAAAGCGATAATGGTTGTGAATCTTTTTGGTTGTCCGGCTGATTTTGATGAAATATTAAAAATTGCTAAAGAAAATAATTTAAAGATTATTGAGGATAATGCTCAAGCCCCAGGCGCTAAATATAAAGGCAGATATACTGGAACGATAGGTGATATTGGAATTTTTAGTTTTAATGTTCATAAAGTTATTCAAAGCGGTGAGGGGGGTGTATTGATAACTAATAATAAAAATTACGCTTTTAGAGCTCAGCTTTGTAGGAATCATGGCGAAGTTTATTCTGGTCAAGAAGTTGATTATTCGGCGGGATCGATAATTGGTAGTAATTACAGAATGACGGAAATAGAAGCAGTTATTGCCTACGAACAGTTGCTTAAATTAGATTTTTTAAATAAAAAAAGATTGGAATTGGTGAAATATTTGACGGATAAATTAAAAAATATAAACGGCTTAGAATTGCCTTTTGTGACAAAGAATAGTAAACATGTTTTTTATGTTTATCCGATAAAAATAAATGAAAAAAAATTAGGTATTTCTAGGGATTTATTGGTAAAAGCGATGGAGGCAGAGGGATTTCCGATGTCGTTAGGCTATACTGAGCCACTTTATATGTTAAAAGTTTTTCAAGATAAGAAAATTTCTGTTGATTATTCAAAAGGTATTTGTCCAGTATGTGAGAGGATGTATGAAAAAGAATTTACTTTTACAACTGTTTGCCAATATTCAAGAACTAAAAAGGATATAGATTTATTTGTGAAAGCTTTAAGGAAAGTGCTGGATAATAAATTGGAGATATTGTAGCCATCCCCCACATAATTTATATTGATTTTGAATATGTATTGTGTTTATCTATTACAATCGTTAAAAAACAAAAGTTTATATATTGGTTGTACATCTGATTTAAAAAAGAGATTATTAATACATAACCAAGGAAAATCAATTTATACTAAGAAACATATGCCATGGAAATTGATATATTGCGAAGCCTATATTTCAAAGCAAGATGCTTTTAGTCGTGAAAAGGCATTAAAATTACATAAACAAGGTTTATATAGACTCAAAGAGAGGCTACATTATACCTTGGAGATATAAACTATGTGGGGGACAAGGAAAGTTTTATTTAGTGCTTTTGATGCTGGCGGTGGAAACGCTATATTACCTGTTGTAAAAAATCTTTTAGCGGACAAGAAATGCAAATTACTTTGTTTAATTGGCGGACCGTCCAAAGAAATTTTTAAAAAAGAAAAAATAAAGTTTATTGACGCAGATTTATTGAATGATAAAGATTTACATAGCGTAGTTAATAATTTTAAACCAGATTTTTTCATAAGTGGTACGAGTTTAGGACCTAGATTTGACAAGAAAATTTTATTTACAGTTAGGGGTCTTGGAGCGAAGAGTATTTATATTCTTGATTATTGGGCTCATTATTGGGAAAGGTTTTCTGGAGACAAAAAAGATTTTGTATATTTACCAGACTTGATTTGCATTATGGATGAGAATGCTAAGAAAGAAATGATTGCTGAAGGATTTAATTCTAAGATGATTAAGGTTACTGGTAATC
The DNA here is from genome assembly GCA_018896875.1 of Patescibacteria group bacterium. Taxonomy (GTDB): domain Bacteria; phylum Patescibacteriota; class Minisyncoccia; order UBA6257; family 02-FULL-45-10c; genus JAHILT01. The sequence continues at coordinate 3,874 of JAHILT010000065.1, read as the reverse complement.
CGCATTTTGACTATTTTCAAAAAAATATCAAAAAGGGCATTGAAGATAAATTAACAGTTCTTTTTATTTCTCAGCCTTTAAAGAAGAGCGAGTTTGGCTATGATGAATTTGGAGTTTTGAATGATTTGCTTGAAGTATTAGATGACTTAATGGCTGATTTTAAGGTTATAATTAGACTTCATCCAAAAGAGGATAGTGGAAAATTTGATAAATATTTGAATAAATCTCGCAATATTAAAATAGAGAGTAAATTCCCAATTGAAAAAAATATTTCACGAGCAGGGCTTGTTATTGGAATGAATTCTATGGTTCTTTTTCAAGCGGCAATTGCTGGCAAAAAAGTGATAAGTTATCAGCCAAATTTAAAAACAAAAGATTTTTTAATTAGTAATAAGTTTGGCTTGAGTAAGCTAGTAACAAAGAAAGCAGATCTTAAGAAGATATTAAAAATATATTTTAACGGAAATTTTATAGTGTTAAAAAAACAAGCGCAAGATTTAATAATTCCAAATGCGACTAAAAATATAATTAATTTAATTAAAAACCTATGAAAAAAATAGTTGCTATTATTCCTGTGAAGGGGAATTCTACCAGAATTCCTAATAAAAATATTAAAAACTTGGCGGGAAAACCAATGATGGCATATATAATTGAATCTACTTTGAAAGTTAAGTCGGTGGATAGGGTCGTGGTAACCACTGAATCAAAAGAATTAGCTGAAATTGCCAAGAAGTATGGCGCGGATGTTCCTTTTTTGAGACCTGCTAGTTTATGTGCTGACCATACGACTTCTTTGGAGGTCATACAGCATACTCTAAAGGAATTAGAAGAAAAAGAAGGCTATGTTGCTGATTATGCTTTATTAGTTTATGCGACTTCGCCTCTTTTGAAATCAGAAAGAATTGAGCAGGCTATAAATATTGCGCTAGAAAAAGATTCAGATTCTGTTTTTAGCGGTACTTATGATAAGGGGCATTATTGGAAAGAAATAAAAGGGAAATGGAAGAGACTTTATCCAATTGAATTGCTTTGTAGTCAGTTTCAGGAACCATTAGTTAAGGAAAATGGAGCTATTTATTTGAGCAAAACATCTGTCTTAGAAAAACAGCTTTTGGCTGATAAAGCAGATGTTTTAATAATGGAAAAAGGAGAAAATATTGATGTAGATTATCCAGAAGATTTTGCGAAGGTTGAAAAAATTTTGTCTAGCAAATAATAAATTTTTAATGAAAATTGTTGATTTTTCAGAAATAAATAAACAAGAATGGGACAATTTTTGTTTAAAATCAGATTCAGCATGGCTTCGGCATACCAGTCATTGGATTAAATTTTCTGAAGAGAATGGGGACAGTAATTTAAACTTATCTTTTGGGGTTATTGAAGATGGTAAATTATTAGCCGTTATTCCGCTGATAGCGCAGCCTATTCCTGACGAAGCAGGTTTAATGGAGTTTGAAATGGGAGGGAATAGTATCCCTTTTCCAGTTTTATTAAATTCAATTCCAGATTCTCTTAAAAATGAAATAATAAAGCTTATATTTAAAGAAATTGACAATAGGGCTAAAAATCACAAAATTTCTTATAGTCGATTTTTTATTGATCCGCTTATTGAGCCGTTACTAAATGACTTTTATAAATCTAATCCTTTATTGGAGTTTGGATTTAATGATAGTTCTCTTGCTACGAATATAATTGATTTGTCTTTGGAGGAAGATAGTATTTTGAGAGGTATGAGAAAGGGGCACAAATCGGATATTAAATTTGCTCTTAAGAATAAAGATCAGGAAGTTGTCTTTTTTGATAAAGAAAACATATCCAGTGAAATATTTGATAAATATAAAGATATTTATTTTTCCGCTGCTGGCAAGAAGGTTGGTAACGATAAAAGATGGAAAAATACCCTTGAATTGATTAAGGATGGATTTGCTATCTTAATAATGATAAAACGCGGGGGTAATTATATCTCAGGGATTATTATTTTATGTTATAAGAATAAATCTTATTATGGTTTTAGCGCTACTCTTCCTGATTTTAAAAAAGAAAGAGGAGTTGGACACTTATTACAATGGGAAACTATTAAGTATCTTAAAAACAAAGGCTTTAAATATTATGAAACGGGTTGGAATTTTTTGCCGATTATTTCTGAAGATGTTTATTCGCAGAAAGAATTAAACATTTCTTTCTTTAAAGCCGGTTTTGGAGGTAAGAAATACCCGCTTTTTAGGGGTGAAAAATTTTATGATTTGGATTATTCTAAAAAAAGGAGAATACAATTAGAAAAAAAATACAAAGATTATTATGGAGAATAAATTTAAAATATCTGTAATTATTCCAGTTTTTAATTTTGAGGATTTGGCGGACAGAGCTATCCAAAGTGTTTTGGATCAGGATTTTCCAAAAGAAGATATGGAAATCATTGTTGTAAACGATGGATCAACTGATAAAACTCTTGATGTTTTGAATAAATATTCCAAAGAAATAAGAATTATTAATCAATCAAATCAGGGCGCTGTGAAGGCGGCAAATACGGGTTTTAAAAGCGCGTTAGGGGAATATGTTATAAAATTGGATGGTGACGATTCTTTCGCACCAGGAATTTTAAAAGAATTAGTTTCTGTTTTAGATAAAGATTCGAATATTGATTTCGTGTATTCTGACTATTACGAAGAATCTAATGGTCAGAGAAAAATAGTTTCTCCAAAAAATGTTTTTGAAACAATTGCGGGTGGTGTTATGTTTAGAAGAGAAAAATTAATTAAATCTGGCTGTTATAATGAGCAATTATTTTTTCCAGAATATGCCCTTTTTCTTAAAAATCCAAATTGGCAAGGTTTTCATATAAAGACTCCTTTCTATATTTATTACAGAAGAAGCGCTAGTTTAACAGGCGATTACAAAAGAGTAGAACAGGGAATTCAGCAGTTAAAAGATTTTTTTCCAGAATGTATTGATAAAATAAATAAAATACGTTCGTATTAGTTATTGGTATTTTGAATAGATTAAAATAATTTGCTAATTTAAAATTCTTGTGTTTAAATATTTAAAGTTTAAAATAGCTCATTGATAAGGAGGATTTATGAAGATTCTATATTTAAAAGGCAATAATCAGGAAAGCGATAAATTAGAGGAATTTCTTTCAAAGGATAATAATGAAGTTGTTTCTTGCGCGGAAAAAATTTCTTATGATTTTGCGCTTCAAATAAAGCCAGATATTATTATCAGCTATAATTATTATTTTATTTTAAAAAACGATATTATTTCTATCCCTAAATTGGGAATAATTAATTTGCATATTAGTTTTTTGCCTTGGAATAAAGGCGCTGATCCTAATTTTTGGAGCCATGTAGAAGGAACGCCGAAAGGAGTCACTATTCATTATATTAATGAAGGAGTTGATACTGGTGATATTGTTGCCCAAAAAAAAGTTGTTTTTTCCAATAATGATACTTTGAGCACTTCGTATGTTAAATTGCACAAGGAGATTCAAAATCTTTTTTGTGAGATTTGGCAAAAAATTAAAAGTGGAAAAAATGACAGAAAAAAGCAAGTCGGAGAAGGGACATCTCATTTAATGAAAAATCGGATCGCTTTTGAATATTTGTTAAAAAAAGGATGGGACACTTCATTGTCTGAATTGCAGTTGAATCTTAACCATAACTCCATACATAAAAAGCCCTAATTAAAATTAGGGCTTTTTGTTACTTATTTGTTTATTTTTTTGTTATATTACATATTATTAATATTATGATTAAGATTGGAAATAAAAAAATTGGAGAGAGGGAATCTTGTTTTGTGATTGCTGAAATTTCTGGAAATCACAATCAGAGTTTTAGTAAAGCGAAAAAAATAGTAGAGGAGGCGTGCAAGGCAGGAG
>JAHILT010000064.1 GCA_018896875.1 Patescibacteria group bacterium | reverse complement strand
TTCCTATCTGAGAAGCAAGTATTCTAATTAAATTAATAAAGATTTCGCTCTTTTCTACTTTAAGTAAATAATAAATATCTTTTTCCAGATAGCTTTGAAAAATTTCATTTAAAACATATGTTTATGTTAACCTAAAACTACTCCACTATTTCAGTTGAAAACTCCCCAGGATGGTCAATGCTGGTAACTGTCATAAAACATTTCCTGCCCATAATTCCTGCAGGAAATTACTCCAGGGTAGTATTTCTATTTTACCATGAAGCCTCTTTTCTTTCTCGTTACAAACCAAAAAATTCCTTTTTGGCGAATATTCTTCAGCAAAAGCTGCCAATGCATTGAGATCTCTTTTATCTATACGATTTGCTCCTTTTATCTCTATGGCAATTTCACCTCTTGCTAAGATAAAATCTATTTCCAAACCTGTCTTTGTCCTCCAGAAATTTATATTTTTCTTTGTTTTATTCTACAGAGTGTTAACATTCCGCAGCTTTGCATAATTATCGCAATTTGTTAGAATAAAAATAATTTAGGATTTAGTAATGTTTAATGAAACTTCATATAATATACAAGTAAAGATTGTTTAATTAGAACAATTCATATAAAACGTTAGCTGAAATGACTTTAAACTTTTAGAATCAGAAAAAACAATGAATGTTGATACTTTAGGATTTATTAAATCTTGTATTAAACGTCGTAAAATATGCTGGACATATCATGTCAATATGCGATTGAAAGGGCGGTCTATACGACGGGAAGCTATTTTATCTTCAGTTGACACTTACGAGATAATAGAAGAATATCCTAAAGATAAGTATTTACCAAGCTATCTCATTTGTGCAGAATATGAAAATCAGATTATTCATATTCAAATAGCTACTGATTTGGAAGACGATAATATAATAATTGTTACAACCTATAAACCAACTCTGGACAAGTGGGAGGAAAATTTTAAAACAAGGAGGAAATCATGATTTGCCATAACTGTGGAGGAAAACTAGAGAAAGTCATTACTGATTTGCCATTTAAAGTTAGGCATGATTGTATCATTATCATTAAAGAATTACCTGTCTTGCAATGTCAAAATTGTAATGAATACTTAATTGAAGATTCAGTAATGGAGAATGTAGACAGGATCTTGGATAAGATTGATAGAACAGCAGAGCTTGAAATTCATAGTTACGCTGTATAATAGGAAATATACTTATTTCATTTATTCCATAGATTGTTTACTGGATATTATGCGATATTGAGCCAGGGATTTCCGATAAAAAGGTATTGGATATTGCTAATAAAGAATCAGCCATACTTATAACTGCCGATAAAGATTTTGGAGAATTGGCTTTTCGTCAGAATAGAATAACCTAAGGCTTAATTCTTATGGAATTCTTAGTTTTTTTATGTATGATAGATTAAGAAAGCAAAGTTTAAATAAGTAATACTTGGAAGTAATTAAGGTTTATTTATTTTAAAAACATAATTGAAAAAACTGATCTGATAAGAATTTTTTTGTAGATATGCTAAGAGATATAGAAAGTAGAATAAATGAATACCCGGAATGGTTAGGAGCAAATTATTCCTGTTTTACATTAGGACCTTTTACAACAAAATGAGTTAATTTAGCGCAAATTTTTTGAATGAAAAATGTGTAATTTAAAAATGCTGGTACAATATTTTTAACAAATAGGGTGCAGAAGTAGACCTTGTAATTAAAATTGGCCAAAATTTAATTCCAATTGAAGTAAAATACAATAATTTTACTTCTCCCAAAGTAGAAAAAAGTTTTATAAATTTTATAAAAAATATAATCCCAGCCGTGGACTGGTTTTAACCAAGGGATTTTGGGGAAAGACTAAAATTGGTAAAACTGATGTTCTATTTGCTCCTGTTTGGTTTATTTGATTATTAATGGAATAAAAATACAAAAAATATGAATTATTCAGCAAGAACTAATTAATCTTAGTTCCCCCTAATGGAGATGTTATACAGCTAACAACGGTATCTATGCTGAACTAGCAATTCAGGGTGAAACCTCAAAATCTCATGGGCATTAACTTGTTTGTATGGCATAAATATGATAGAATATGTCCAGAATAATGTTATGAGAAAGGAGCTGTACAGGATGGACATTAAACCCTCTACAACAATCCGACAGGACTATAATGGCTTTTCAAAATACTGTCATGAGCTTGATGAGCCGGTGGTGCTAACGCGTAATGGGAAAGCCGATTTGGTTGTCATGAGTCATGAGACGTTTCGTCGCATGGAAGCTCGTATTAAATTACAATCCAAGTTACTGGTTGCAGAAAAGCAGATTGTCGAGGATGAACCGTTGGCTGAACATGATGAAGTTATGACAAGAATGCGGAGAAAGATCAATGCCTCAAAAGAATAAAATCAAATATACTCCTGCAGCAGTAGACGATTTGGATGAGATTTTTTCATACATATCAAAGGAGAATGTTACTACCGCAGAAATCATGCTGGAAAAGATATCTAATGGAATAACCAGGCTTGCGGAGTTTCCCAATATGGGTTCGGTACTATCCGACGAAGAATATACGCTTGTCCAGCGTGGATATCGCTTTATTGTTGTACAGCCATATCTTGTTTTTTATAGGATAATCGACAATACTGTTATTATCCACCGAATATTACACGGACGCCGGGGTTATCTTCGCGAGTTATTTTCGTTGCACGAATAGATTGTACCGTTTTCTATTATCTATTTATAGAAATTTTATTACTGGTATATAATCCTTCTTATACTCTCACTTAAATTTAAATACCTTCTATTTCATTTATTATATTCAGGTGCTGAGGCTGGGAAATATTTTGGCTCTGTTACTTATATGCCCTGGTATTCTTTTTTAGTGCAATATCAAAATTGGTAGCACATTTTACTCATCTTGCAATTGCCTTAAGCTCCCTTATAAAAGTAACCATTTCCAGAGGGGGATAAACTTAATCTGATAATCTTAATAATTTAGATACTTTGATAAAATAAATAATCTGTTGATTTAAAAGTCGTGATTTCGCTCTTTTTGACTTTAAGTAAATAATAAATATCTTTTTCCATAT
>JAHILT010000063.1 GCA_018896875.1 Patescibacteria group bacterium | reverse complement strand
ACAGGGTCAAATTTATATTTAATTGAATTTCCGTATATATCTTTCTTTGAGATCAAATTATCATTTTCATCGTAAACATATGATTTGCAATGAATAATATTATCCTGTCCTCTTTCTTCTTTTGCTTTGATCCTTCCTGTCAGATCATAATGGTACTTAGTATTAATTTTGTTTGAAAAGCTTTTAGAAGTTATCCTCCTCCCTTTTTCATCATATGAATAGTTAGCGATATTTCCTAATGGGTCGGTTTCGGATAACAGATCTCCTCTCTCATTAAATTTTCTATTAATTGAATAAACAAATTGACCATTCTCATCATAAATGTCTTCTTTAGAGACATTTCCCCATTTGTCATAGGAAAAGTGTTTTTTCATTAAGAATTTTTCTTGAATCCCCTCTCTATATTTCTCCTCAATAACATCTATCATATGCAGAAAAGGCTGTTTTTGCCTTAAGTGATATCTTGTAATTTTTGATTCGCCATTTTCATAATCAATGCTATTTTTTATTAAATTATTGAATTCATCATATTCGTTTACTTCATGAAGAAATATAAGATCGCTATTTTTATCTTTAAGTGTTTTCTCTAAGAGCAAATCTGTGCTGGGAACATATTGATATGTCGTAAGAAGGCCTTCTTCATTTTCTTCTTCTAAAAGCAGATTTCTTCCATCTTGTGAATAGTTTCTTTTTATCAAATAACTTTCTTCATTTTCACTACCTGACAAAACTCCTGTGAAAAACTCTTTAATAGGATTTCCAAAAGAATCATACTCAAAAGTTTTCTTATAAAGCCTATTATCCTTTCCATCAAATAACTCTATTGAATTAATCCAGCCGTTATCATTCCAATTAAATTTCTTCTCTTTTTTTAAAATACCATTCTCATCCATGTTTGCAACAGATGTTATCAGCAAGTTTTTAGAAATCGAGTAAACGGTAGTTGTCCCATTAATATTTTTAACAATTGTTCTTCCTTGTCGTCTTCCAGGTTCAGCAGGCTCATATTTAATGTCATAAACACAAGAAAATGAATCATTAAGCCCTACGGGAAAATAAATCTTATTTATTTTATAATGAGGAGATTGCTGCCCAAATACAGAATAATCACATTTAAAAACTTGATCTTTTCCATAAAACTCATTTATTAAACATCCCTTGTTATAAAGGATTATTTCATTCTGATAAAAAGGAGTAAGGCTCTTATTTAATAATAGCGGCAAATAACCCGAATAATATTTCAACCCTAGTATTTTTTTTGCTTCTTTTTCTAATGAATCCTTATTCTTTAGCTTAATTTCATAATTGCCTGCTAAATAATCATATGTAACTTTTTTTCCTTGTGAATCAGTTATGTTTACAGGTTTATTATCTATATTTTTTATATCCAGTTTTTCATAAATAACCCTGCCATTATGGTCTGTACTTTCAATTGATGAAAGCTGATTTTCTTGGTAAGAATACTTTAACATTTTTCCATTGGGCAAAATCTCTTTTTCAAGAAGATAAAAACCTTCATGATCATTCAAAATTGCATATTTGCTATTAATTTCTATATGTCTAGGTCTTAATCCAATAAAATAATAATATCTTTGTCTTCCATCAGCTTCATAAACAGTAATCTTTGAATTATTTTCATTTAATATGATGCGGGTATTTCTAATATCATTTTTTCCACTTGGACTTTCTTGAACCATGTTGTTTATACCATAAGAAGAAGAAACTAATTTTGCAGGGCTGTATTCTGAAGCGGAAGGATAAAAATCTATAGTCATGCCATTGCTAAATGGCAATGTTATAATCAAACTATTTCCTTTCCAATAAGTTTTTAGCTTATGATGAGGAAAAACTTCCCATCCTTTGTAAGTATTGCGTAAATATTGATGTAAATAATAATCATTTACATAAGGATTGTAATGGAAAGATTGGGGAATAAATGGAGGATTATAGTATTTCCTAACTTCTATCTTTTGCCTGACGTTTGACGATAGATCCGTTTGAGATAAATTAAGATTTCCACTTATAGGACTAATAATGTTTCCGATTAGTAATTCTGAGTCTAATGAATACGTTGCAATCTGTTCAGGACCTGATACTATTATCTTTTCTTCTTGATTTTCAGCGTATATATTTATATGAAAAAAAAGTGAAAGAAAAAAAACATAAAGCCAATTTCTATACATTTTAACCTCAAAAATAAAAAGTAAGATTAAAGCTTATGATGTAGTATTAAATATTTGTAAAGATCAAAAGAAAAAAATGATTAACATTTATCCTCATTTCCTGAACCGAAGATTTAAAAAAATAGAATTTTAAAAAAATATAAAATTATGACAATTTAGAAATTATTGCATTATGTTTATTCTCATGAAGAAAGAAATAATTATAAACATCATTTTCATTAGTAATATTATTAATTTTTATTAAAGCTTTCTGAGAAGCATAAAAACATTTATAACCACATTTCACTAAAATATTCAATACATCATCAGCCTGATATCCAAACTTTTCACACCAAGGATTATACAATT
>JAHILT010000006.1 GCA_018896875.1 Patescibacteria group bacterium | reverse complement strand
ATCATAATAAGCTTCTATGCCAGTTTTACCTATTATTTCGTTGTTTTTATAAGCTCCTGTATAACCTATAACATGAGCAAATAAATTTCCGTCTATATAATATCTTTCATAGTCATCTATTATTTCTACTCCTATTAAATTTAACGTTTTTAATTTAATTATTTTTTCAGAGTCAACATTTCTAGCCAAAACTAAATTAGTTGAACTTTCTATGTCTTGATTTAATATCAAATCTTCTATTTTTGAGATTGGCTCTTCTAATATTTCTGCTAATATTTTTTTATCATTTTCAGAATTTTGCAAAAAATCTTTTGTTTTTATAGAAACAGAAAGAGATGGTCTATTCTCAGCCAAAAGTTTTCCATAACGATCATAAATAACCCCTCTATTCCCTGGCAAATACAATTCCTTTCCAACATTAGCTGATGAACGAACACTATAAAAATTGTTTTTTACTATTCCTAAATAAAATATTCTTGAAAAAGTAAAAATTCCAACGATAATAATTATTATTTTAATAAAAACAAAAACTTTTCTAGAAAGTGGTAATTCTAAAGAATCTAATTTTTTTTTTGAAGAAAAACTATCAAAAACAACTTCTTCAAAAAAAATTTCGTTTTCTGGAGTAAATTTGTTTTTTTTCATTAAAAAATATTTTATCTTTGCTTCTCTGACAAAACTTGATAATATAAAAGGCCAAAAAAAATTGTTAGTAGCGCATTAAAAATTAATTCCAGTAAAAAAATATTAAGATTATTAAATATAAATTGATAATCTATAAATAAATAAAAAAGTGTTGTAAGTATTATCGCAAGAAAAAAAGAAATTAAGAAAAAATGCTCTGTTAAGTATTTTTTAAAATAAAAAGCCAAAAGCATAATAATTCCAAAAATCGCTGTTTCTTTTGTGATTAAAGCTGAATAGTTTAGAGATATTAAAGCGGTTAATATTAAAATTAAATATTGCCAAAAATTTTTTACCGTAAATAATAATACTATAAGCAATGATAGTAAAAGATTCGGTTTTGTTCCTAAAAAAGATATTAAAGAAAAACTTTGAAGCAATCCAAATAAAAAAACTAAAAATATGTTAGCCAAAAATCTTATGTCTTTGTTCATGGAGAAAAATTATTAATTATTAATACTTCTTCTAATAACGAAGGGTTGTAATCTATTTTTAAAATTGCTTTTTGAAAAGAATCGGCAACATTTTTATCTTCTATCGTTTGTACTTCTCCTAATTTAAAATTATAAGGAAATTTTATATCTGCATTATAAACAATATCGCCATTTTTTATTTCTTCGTATTTATTAATCATTTCTAGTGTCGGAGGCACCCCTCCCTTTAAAAGAGCGTTAATTTTATTATTTCCTATTCTAACAGAGGCGTTAAAATCTTTATCAAAAACAGTTCTAATCAAACTAGTGTTATCTCTAACTTCTATAATCTGTCCTAATAAAATTCCAGGGGCAACAGCTACAGGAAAATTTTCTTTTATATCATCAATTAGTCCTAAATTAATAGCAATTAAATTTTTATTATTAAATGGATAAGAAGAAAAAACTTTACTACTTGAATATTCCCATTCTTCTTTTTTAATTTGTCTACCACTAAGATTTTCTGAAATATATAATTTTATTCTTAAAGAATCATTTTCAAGCTTTAATTTAGACAAAAGATCTTCTTGGTTTAAAAAAGAAAAAATATTGCTCTTTAAGAAAGCAATATTATTACCAGACAAAACTATCACTAATAAAATTATTATTATAAGACGAATAAAAGACATAAAATCTTTATATCTTAATATCTTTTGGACGTAAAGGATTGTTTATCAAATAAGAATACTTTTCAAGATTTTCAACTATCATACCAGATCCTCTAGCCACACAAGTTAATGGGTCGTCAATAATATTAGCTGTTACTAAAATTTCTTTTTCAATTAATTTATCAATTCCTTTTAATAAACTGCCTCCTCCGCAAATATAAATACCTCTCTTAAGTATGTCTCCAACTAATTCAGGGGGTGTTGTTTCTATCGTTTCTTTTATAGAGTCCGTAATAGTTTTTAAGGATTTGGAAATTGCCGCACGAATAAAACTATCTTTTATTAAAACTTCCCTAGGAAGACCCGTCGCCATATCTCTTCCTCTAATAGCTAATTCCATCTTCTGCTCTAACGGCAAGGCAGAGCCTATATTTATTTTTAATTCTTCAGCACTAGGCTCTCCTATCTCTAAACGGAATTCATCTTTAACAAATTTAATAATATCATTATTAAATTTGTCTCCAGCTATTTTTATGCTTTTTGCCCTGACTATTCCACCCATTGATATTACTGCTATTTCTGTGGTTCCTCCTCCTATATCAATAATTAAATTAGAGGTAGGCTCATCTATCGGCATTCTTGCTCCTAATGCTGCTGCTAATGGCTCTTCTATGATGTAAACCTTATTTGCTCCTGCTCCAAGAACAGCATCTTCTACAGATTTACGCTCCACTTCAGTTAAATTACTTGGCGCTCCGATTACGGCCTTATTATAATTAAAAAAATTTGACGAACCAATTGTTTTTTTAAATAAAAATCTTAATATTTCTTCTGTCATTTCAAAGTCAGAAATAACTCCATTAATAAGGGGCCTAACAACTGTTATGTGAAGAGGTGTGCGACCAATCATTTTTTTAGCTTCTTCTCCAATAGCCACGATTTGACCTGTTTTATTGTTAATAGCTGCCACAGAAGGCTCATTCATAACAATGCCTCGCCCGCCTAAATATATTAAAGAATTTGCTGTTCCTAAATCTATTCCTATGTTTTTTGAAAAATAATCAAATATTTTCATCCCACGCATAACAAAGACTGGAAAGCGTTTTTTAAAATTAAAAACAAGCTTTCTCTGACTTTGCTGTTTTATTAATATTTATTTTATAATTTTAAATTATACAACCATCCTGCACAAAATCAAAGATTAGTCTTTGTTATGTGTGGGATTCATTTTTTTGTAATAAAAATTATTTTACGACTTTAAAAAATTAGATTTCTTAAGACTATCTAATATTTTTTTCTCAGAAATTAAAATGGATTTCTTAGAATCTCTTTTTTTGAATTCTATTTTTTCAGCTGCTAAAGTTTTTTCACTTATTATGATTCTATTAGGAATACCTATTAAATCCGCATCGTTCAGTTTTTCTCCAACAGACATTTCTCTGTCATCATATAAAATTTCTACTCCCATAGATTTTATTTTTTTATATAATGCTTCAGCTGCTTTTTTTACTTTTTTATTATGTTTACTTTTCAATTCAATAAGATGAACCGCAAACGGTGCAATTGTTTCTGGCCAAATAATTCCATATTTATCATTAAATTCTTCTACAATAGTAGCCATCACTCGTGTAGGACCAATTCCATATGAAGCCATAACAACCGGTTTTTTTTCTCCTTTTTTATTCAAAAAAGAAAGACCAAAAGCTTCTGAAAATTTAGTTCCAAGTTTAAAAATATTTCCTATCTCAATAGCTTTTGCTGATTTAACTTCAGCAGAACATTTTTTGTGAGCTTCAGGTTCAAAAATCTCATGATTTTGGCTAAACCCGCATTTTGGACAATAAAATATCGTGTCTTCACCACCAGGATTTAGAACCTGAAATTCATGAGTATATTCTTTAGTAAACGCTCCACCTCCAGCTTCTGTGACTAACGCTTTAAGTTTTAATCTTTTAAATATTTTTTTATAAGCTATTATTACTTTTTCATAATACTTACTCATATCTTCTTGCGATTCATGAAAACTATACAAATCTTTCATTAGAAATTCTCTTCCACGTAAAAGCCCAGCTTGAGGTCTAGCTTCGGCTCGAAATTTTGTTTGAATTTGATAAACAGATTTAGGAAGATCTTTATATGAATTTATAAACTTTGTAGCAATAGCAGTTATAACTTCTTCGTGAGTCCACCCAAGACCATACTCAAAGTCTTTTTTATTTTGATTGTTTGCACAAACAGATGTTTTAAAAATTATATCAACTGCCCACCGATCAGCTTTTTCCCAATATTTTTTTTGGATTAAAGCTGGTAATAAAAGTTCTTCTCCTCCAATAGCATTCATTTCCTCTCTTATTACTTTGTTTATTTTTTCTAATACTTTTAAGCCTAATGGTAATAACGTATAAACACCAGCTGATGATTTATCTATAAAGCCTCCGCGAAGCAAAAAATGCGCGTTTTTAGATGTTTCTTCTTCTGATATTTTTTTAGAAGTTTTCGAAAATAATTGAGATTGCTTCATATATCAATATTTTAGGTCAAAATAACTAATAAAACAAATTTTAAAAAAGATTTATTAAATCTTTAATTGTTATAGCTAAAAACAAAGAAAAAAGAACAATAAAACCAAATCCATTTATTACTGCCTCTATTTTATGATTAATAGGAGATCCCTTGATTTTTTCTATTATAGACAATAAAAACCAACCGCCATCAAGCATAGGAAAAGGCAAAAAATTAAAAATAATAAGATTAATAGATAAATGAGCTAAAAGCTGAAGAAAATAGACAATCCCAACCTTAGAAGCTGCAGCCCCCATACTAAAAAGCCCGATAGGGCTTATTAAATTTTGAAATACAGAAGAATCAGTAAAAATACCACTTAATAAAGATATATATCCTTTTAGATAGAAAAAAACTAGTCCGCAAGCGGTCTCAAAACCTTTAAAAATACTTTTCCAAAATCCACTTTTTTCAACGCCTGTTTCCCCATAATAAATTCCTAGTAATTCTCCTGATTCCAAACGTTCTTCTGGAAGTTTTGTTGTAATTTCTTTTTTTACACCGTCTCTTTTAATATTAAAAATTATTTCTGTTCCTTTATTTTGATTAAGATAACTATTAAATTCTTCGGAATTTTCAAAATTTAAAATTAAATCTCCTTTTTGAAACCCAGACATATAAGCAGGGCTATTTATTTTAATATCAGATACAAAAATAGATTGAGGAATTCCAATATTCATAACCAAGGAAATTAACATCCATCCTAGAAAAAAATTCATCAAAACTCCACCAACAATTATAAGGGCTTTTTTATAGAAAGCTTGATTTACAAAATTTTTATCTGGCGGAATATCCATTCTCTCTGTTTCTTTCCTCATACCGCTTATCTTTAAAAATCCTCCCCAAATAATCCAGTTAATACTATAAAGTGTTTCTCCTATTTTTTTACTCCAAATTTTTGGAGGGAATCCTAGTCCAAATTCTTCTATATGAACTTTAAATATTTTTGACATCGCAAAATGTCCCAGTTCATGGACAATAATCACTAAAGAAAGCCCTAAAAAAACAAGTATTCCCATTATCTAAATATTTCGTTAATCTTCCCTTCTAATATTTTCTCTATTTCTTCATTAGATTTATTAACAATTTTTTGAATCTCTTCTTTCTTCTTAAATGCTATATCTTCAGAAAATTCTTTATCTTCTTCTTTTTTCTTAACAATTTTATTTATTTCATCACGTATCCCTCTTATTCTTATTCTAGATTCTTCTGATATCTTTCTAATAACTTTTTCGAGTTCTTGCTTCCTTTCTTCTGTTAAGGTTGGTAAATTTATTCTAATTGTATTCCCATCAACGCTAGCCGTAATTTTTAAAGACGAATTTTCTATAGCCTTAACTATAGGATTTACTACTCCTTTGTCCCACGCACATATATCTATTTCTCTTGGAGGAATAATAGAAATAGAGCCCAGAGCCTTAATTGGAGTCATTTGTCCGTAATATTCAATCTTAATGTCCTCAACCATGCGTGGAGATGGTTGACCACTTCTTATAGTTTGGAAAGAGATATTAAGTGCTTCTATGGTATTTTTTAATTTTACTTCTAAATCTTTTATAATATCCATAATAGTAAATTTAAATTGTTTCTAATTGAATCCTTTTATTAACATTATAGCTTTTTATTAAAAATAATCTATCCAAAAGAGTTTCTATTTTTTTATAATTATTTATAGAATCTTTTCTTAATTCAATAAGAAGACATTTAAAAAAATAATCCAAGATTTCTGGGGTTTCTTTTTGCTCTTTAACTATCTTTTTTATTATTTGCGATTTTAAAAAACCAGATGATTTTAAAAAATTTTTTACTTCAATTCTAATATCTAAGAAATTTTTATTATTAATTAAATCTATAGCCATACCTGGTCTTCCATAAGATTCTTCGGCTATCTTAAGCGCTTTTTCTTTATTAATTTTTTCTTTTTTAATTAAAAATTCACAAATTTCTTTTTTATTACAATGTCCAAAATATATTTTATGAAATCTAGAAATTATAGGAGATAATAAATTATCAAGATTATTAACTATTAATATAATTAAGGCATGATTCGGAGGTTCTTCGGCAATTTTTAAAATAGCATTTTGTGCTTCAGGAGTCAGCGAATCGGCATTATCTATAATTGTTATTCTTTTTTTAGAAATCAATGGCTTTTGCCATAAAAAATTTTTGATTTTTCTAACGCCATCAATACTATTTTCTTTTATAATCAAAGTTTCCGAAAGAATTTTCTCAGAAATATCAAAATTCCCTTTTTCTAGAAAATTAGCCAAAGATAACGCAAAGCTAAATTTGCCTAACTGATGTTCTCCAAAAAAAATATAGCCATGAGCCAATCTTTCATTTTTCGTTATTCTTCTAAAATCCTTTATTAAATGTTGGTTGCCTATAAACATACTTAGCGTTTATTAAGAAGTGTTCTCTTATAAACATCTAAATGATTTAAAATCATACCAGCTCCTTTAGCTACACAAAACAAGGGATCTTCGGCTATATAAGTTTCCACTCCAGTCATTTTTTTGAAAAATTTATCTATGCCTCCAAGCATAGCGCCACCGCCAGAAACAATTATGCCTTTTTCCATTATATCTGCTACAAGCTCAGGAGGGGTTTCGTTAAAAACATTTCTAATTGAAGATGCAATTTCAGCTAAATGAGGAGCTAGGGCTTCTGCTATTTCGTTAGAATTTATAATTATATCTTTTGGCAAACCAGTAATTAAGTCTCTTCCTCTTAGTTGGTATTCTTGTTTTTCCTTGCTTTGCAAGGCTGACCCTATTTCAATTTTAACCATTTCTGTTGTTTGTTCGCCAATAGCTAGAGAATATTTTTGTTTAATATAATCCATTATTACTTGATCAAATTTATTTCCAGCTATACGCAAACTAGCCCAAGATACTATTCCTCCCAAAGAAACTACCGCTACCTCCACCGTTCCTCCTCCGATATTAATAATCATATTCCCAGAATAAGCATTAATTGGAATGCCTGCTCCAAGAGCAGCCAAAATAGGCTCTTTAACAATATAAGTCTCTCTAGCACCCGCTTCTCTGGCGGCGTTCATAATAGCTCTTTTTTCGGTTGGTGTTATGCCTGCAGGAGCTGAAATAACTACGTCAGGCTTAAATAGATTAAACATCCCGCTAGCTTTAGCGATAAAATACTTTAACATTGCCTTAGTAATATAATAATCTGCTATAACTCCATCTTTAAGCGGTCTATAAGAAACTATGTCATCTGCTGTCCTGCCTACCATTTCTTTCGCTTCTTTGCCAACAGCTAAAACGGTATTGTCTGGCACACTTAGGGCTACAATTGTTGGTTCATTGATGACAAACCCCTTGCCAGGCACAAAAACAATAGTGTTGGCTGTTCCTAAGTCTATTCCTATCTTTCTATTAAACATATAAATATTTTATTTTTAATTTATTCTTTTAATGTCTGCTCCTAAATTTAATAATCTTTTATCTAAATATTCGTACCCACGATCTATCTGTTCTATGTTTCCTATAATACTTTTTCCCTTAGCTAAAAGTGCAGCAATTACAAGCGTTGCCCCTGCTCTTAAATCTAAACTTTCTATCTCTGCTCCTTCTAAAACAGTTGGTCCATTAATTATCGCTCTATGGGAATCAAGAATTGTTGCGTCAGCGCCCATCCTTTTTAGTTCATTAATGTATTTTAATCTACCTTCGTACATAATGTCAAAAATAAGAGAGCTACCTTTTGCTTGTGTAGCTAAAACGCCAAAAGGCGCTTGTAAATCCGTTGGAAAGGCTGGGTAAGGAGATGATTGAATTTTGGCCGCTTTTAATACAGATGACTTACCATTTATAAAAATGGAGTCTTTTCTGAGATCAAAAGAAACTCCGAAATCTTTAAGTTTCATAAGTGGAGCATCTAAATGTTCTATTTCACACCCCCTTATCAAAATATTGCTTTTTGTTGCAGCCGCTAAAACAGCAAATGTCCCCGCTTCGATAGGATCATTTATTATCCTATGTTTTATTTTCTTTGGCTTCGCATCGTTTCTCTTTTTGATTTTTAAAAAATTACTACCTGAGCCAGAAACAGAAACGCCTATTTTTTTAAGAAAAGAACAAAGATCTACGATATGAGGTTCACAAGCAGCAAGTCTTATCTCTAAACTATTTTCAGCAGCAATCATAAGAAGATTTTCAGTTGCAGTAACACTGAGTTCTTTTAAAATAACTTTTCTGTTTTTTATCTTATTTAAAACAATGTTGTATAAGCTAGATTTTTCATCAAAATTTATTTTAGCTCCCAATTCTTTAAATGCTTCCATGTGGGTGTCTAAAGACCTAGCACCAATATGACATCCTCCAGGAACAGCAATTTTAAGCTTTCTAAATCTAGCCAATATAGGTCCAATCAAAAGAACGGATGATCTTATTTTTTTAACTTGTGTTTGATTTATAAACCTAGGATTAAAATCATTATTATCAATTTCTATGGAATATTCGCTTATCCATCTTTGTCTTGAGCCACAACTTTTTAAGATATCCAGCATTGTTAGAACATCTCCAATCTTTGGAATATTCTCTAGAATAGTTTTTCCTTTATTAAGAATAGTAGCGGCTATAATTGGAGTAGCTGAATTTTTAAAGCCATTAACTTGTATTTCTCCACTTAGATGCTTGCCTCCATTGATTATAAACTTCATAATTAGTTATAGATATTATTTGTCGTATTTAAAATTACTATTATATAATAACCGATGACATTAAAAATTAGAAGACTAACATTTTATTTTTTATCAATTGTTTTTATAATATTAGCTTTTGTTATAATTCCTTATTCAAATGGATGGCGTTTTGATATTAAAACATTTAATTTTGTAAAATTAGGAGGGATCTATTTAGAAGTAGAGCCAATAGAATCTCAAATTAAAATAGACGATTTATCAATTCAAAGAATGTCTAATTTTATGAAAAGCGGAATATTAATTACAAATTTATTTCCAAAAAAATATAATATTTCAGTAAAAAAAGAAGGTTATCAA
Organism: Patescibacteria group bacterium; assembly: GCA_018896875.1. GTDB lineage: Bacteria > Patescibacteriota > Minisyncoccia > UBA6257 > 02-FULL-45-10c > JAHILT01. The sequence continues at coordinate 83,949 of JAHILT010000006.1, read as the reverse complement.
TCATGGAGTAGAAATGTAATTGTAAAACCATCACTAGTTACACAAATCCATCCAATAATTTTATTACCTCAATTATATGAAAAGGAAATCTTAGCAGAAGATATCATAAATGTTTTTCCTGGAAAAAATTATTTAATATTAAAAAACAAGTATGGAATTTTAAAAATCAACGATAAGATAATTAAAGGCGAAGAGTTTGTGGCTTGGATAAATAATGACAAATTAGCTTTAACTTTAAATAAAATTACTAATACATATTTTGTTATTGATGTTGATCAAAAAAATACAGCCTTAAATATAAATTTGATTTTTGAAAATCTTAAATATCAGAAATCCATAAACGATATTTGTAAAATAAATAAGATTCTTAAACATCCTTTTGATAAAAACAAGTTAATTATCTCAACTGACCAAGCTTTATATTCTCTTGATTTTAATAGATTTTCCTTAGAAATTATAAAAAATGGACAACCCGCCCGAACGACTGACGTCGTTCAGTCGGGCGGGTATAATTTACTTGGTATATCCAACAAAGAAATATTCTTTGCTGACCGCAATAATCTCTATTCTTATGATTTATATAAGAAAGAAACAATAAGCATTTTACAACAAAAAAATCTTTCTGGACTAGAAATTTCCCCAGATAATAAATTTATAGCAATTATTGATAATAATGATAAATTATTATTAATTGATTACCAAAATCCTGTTCCACTTCGTAAACTAGAAGAATCTAATGTTTCTTATTTTAAATTTTCTCCAGATAGCAAAAAAATAAGCATAGTAAATAATGATAATACTATTAAAGTATTTTTTATTGGCGATGATTATGAATTATTTAATAAAAAACTATTTTCGTTATCATCGTTCAAAATTGGATTATTAGATAATCTTTTGCCAATAACTTGGCATAGTAGTTCGTCTTATCTTTTTGTAAAATATCCTATTAGTTTATATTTTTTAGAAATTAATGATAATCTTCCAATTAATTTACAATTAGTAGATGCATCTGCTGAAAAATATTTTTATAATTCAGACACAGAAGATATTTATTTATTAGAACAACAAAAACTATACAAAACTCTGAACGAATAACTGTTTAATAAGAATCTATAAAAAACACCTAAACAAAGGTGTTTTTTATTATTCTTAAACTTATTAAAATAACTATTTTAACGCTTGGACCATTGAGGAGCTCTCCTGGCTTTTCTAAGACCAGGTTTTTTTCTTTCTACCATTCTAGGGTCACGAATAACAAAACCACATTTTTTTAACCTTTTTTTAAATTCTTCATTAAATTTAATTAATGCTCTAGATATGCCATGCCTAATAGCTTCTGCTTGAGAATTTATTCCTCCTCCAAATACAACAATCGTAAACCCATATTTATTCTCTAGTTCTAATAATACTAATGGCGCTAAAATAATTCCTTGAAGCTTTGGCTCTTTTAGATAATCCTTATAGTCCTTTCCGTTTATTTTAATATCAGATCCATCAATAAAAAATCTAACCCTTGCTACTGAAGTTTTTCTTCTGCCAACAGTTTCAATATACCTGCTCTTTATAAAAGTTGCCTCTATTTCTTTCTTTGCAGAAATTGTTTTTACTTCTTTATTAATAAGAATTACTTTTTTAGTCGTTTTTTTGGGCGACTTTTTTTTAATAATTATTTTTTTAGCGGTCTTTTTAATCATAATTTGTATTTTTTTATTCAATAATTAAACGCTTTAATCTTTTTTTTCTAAGAGAATTTTTAGGAAGCATCCCTTCGACTGCTTTTCGCAAAACCTTCTTTGGAGATTCTTCATAAAACTCTTTTAATCTTTTTTCCTTTAAATGTCCAATATATCCAGTATGATGATAATAAATTTTTTGCTCTTTCTTTTTGAGAGAAATATCTAATTTATCAATATTCTTTATAATAACATCGCCACTACCAGCTAATCTAGGATCGTAATACGCGCTTTTTTTATTTTGCAAAATAGTTGCTATTTCCGAAGCAATTCTTCCTAATTTTTTATTTTTTACGTCAATAATTTTCTCCATATTGTTGATTACTTATTTAAACGAATTCAATTAATACTTTAGTCGCTGCATCACGTTTTCTGTTCCCGCTAATTTTTAATATACGAAGATACCCAGAATTTCTATCTTTATATTTAGGGGCTAAATCGTAAAATAATTTTCCCGCAGAATCTTTTGTAAATCTTGCTAATAATAATCTTAAACTAGCTAAATTATTTTTTTTAGCTAAAGTCATTGCTTTTTCTACTATTGGTCTTATTCCCTTAGCTTTTGCTTCGGTAGTTTCTATCCTTCCTTTCATTATTAAATTGTGAGCCAAAGTTTTTAAAAACAATTTTCTTGGGCCCTTTTTTCTATGAAACTTTCTCATATTATTAAATATACGAAGCAACGAATTTATTAACGAATTGTTTAATCATGCGAATATATTGCGAATTTAATTCGTATGTGCCTATTCGTTAAGGCTTTCGTATAAGTTATTTTACTTTCTTTTTTGTTGTTTTTATTTTTGTTTTTATTTTTTTCTCTGTAGAAGTAATTTCTAAAACTTCTATTTTAGAAATCTTGTCAAAATGATCTTTCAAAATATTACTAGCCTTATGCAGAGCAGAGGAAGGAGTTATGCTTCCATCAGTCTTAATATCTATTTTAAGCTTATTATAATCTGTTCTATCACCTACTCTCATATTCTCAACTGCAAAATTGACCTTAACTATTGGACTAAATAAGGCATCTAAGGCGATTGTCCCGATAGGAAGTTTGTCTAATTTTCTTGCTTCTGTAGGAACATAACCAAGACCTTTTTCTACTTTTAATTCTATTTCTAAACTAGCTGATTTAGAACTCAATGTAGCAATATGAACGTCTGGAGTAATTATTTCAATCTGAGAACTAATATCAATATCACCAGCCGTAATCTTTTTCTCTCCTTTTGCTTTTAAAACAATGGTTTGAATTTCACCTGTGAATAATTTAAATCTTATTTTTTTAATATTTAAACAAATTTCTACAACATCTTCTATAATGTTAGGAATAGTAGAAAATTCATGGTCTACGCCTTTTATTTTAATTTGTGTTACAGCCGCTCCAGGCAAAGAAGAAAATAAAGTTCTTCTTAAAGCATTGCCTATTGTTAGTCCATATCCAGCATAAAGCCCTTCAATTTCAAAAACACCTTCAGTTTTACTTTCTGATTTTTTTTTAATATTTACAGATTCGTTTAAGTAAGTAAATTCCATTGTTTTTTTATTATTTTATTATTTTGAATAAAAATCGACGATCATATTCACATTAAAAGTAAGATCAATATCAACTGGAAGAGCAACCATTTTTCCTTCCATTTTTTCGGCATCTAATAAAAGCCAAGTAGGAGTATCATATTTTTTTAGAGTGTTAGATAATTCTTTGAACATAGGATAATCTTTTGATTGTAATCTAATACTGAACTTATCTCCTATCTTCGTTAAGTAGGAAGATATTCTTACTCTTTTGTCATTAACTAAAATGTGTCCATGATTTATTATTTGTCTTGCAACTGAACGAGAAGGAGCAAGTCCAAGACGAAAAATAGTATTGTCTAATCTTCTTTCTAGAAGCTGAACAATCATATCGCCAGTTATTCCTTCTTTTTTAGAAGCAGTCTCAAAAACTCTGCGCATTTTAGATTCTCGTAATCCATAAGTAAATCTCATTTTCTGTTTTTCATCAAGCTGTTGTCCATATTCTGACTTTGTGCCACGACGTGTGGCCCCATGAGCACCAGGACGAGTTTGTCGTCTAACAGTAGCACATTTCGCAGAACTGCAACGATAAGCTTTCAAAAAAAGCTTTGTGCCTAACGAACGTTCTTTTTTTTCTCTAGTATTAAACATATAATTAAACTCTTCTAGTTTTTACTGGTTTTGGGCCATTGTGTGGAATAGGAGTAATGTCACGAATAGAAAGAATATTAAAACCTTGATTAGCAAAAGATCTAATTGCCGAATCTCTTCCTCCTCCTATTCCTTTTACCATTATATGTAAATTAGTTGGACCTATTTTCTTTAGTTTTTCTGTCAAAGCTAATACAACTTTTGAAGCAGCAAAAGGAGTAGCTTTTTTAGGTCCAGAAAATCCCAAAGATCCAGATGAAGACCATGCTAATAAATTTCCTTTTTCATCAGTGACCGAAATCAAAGTATTATTATAACTAGCTTTAATATAAGCATTCCCAGTCTCAATTTGCTTCTTATTAGAACTCTTAGAACCAGTCTTAACTATAGCGCTTTCAACTTTTGTTTTTTCCGCTAAAATTGTTTCGCTATTTTCCTGTTTTGCTATTTTCTTTTTTCCCATATTAAAAATTACTAATTTATTTAAGTTCAATACTTCTCTTTCCACTTCCTGCTGTTTTTCTAACGTTGCCTCGAACAGTTCTAGAATTAGTTTTTGTTCTTTGTCCGCGAACTGGTAATCCACGCATATGCCTAGTGCCACGATAAGCTTGAATCTCTTTTAGCATATTAATATTCTGCTTTACTAGTCTCTTTAATTCTCCTTCAATTTTATAATTCTTTTCTATGTATTCTTTAATCTTACTAACTTCATCAGAGGTTAAATCTTTAGTTCTTTTGTCTGGATTTATTTTTGTCCTTTTTATAATGTCTTGAGACAAAGAATTCCCTACGCCATAAAGATAAGTAATCGCAACATTTATTTTTTTATTATCTGGAATATTTACACCTAATAATCTCATAATTGTTATTATTTTTTTATCCTTGTCTTTGTTTATGTTTAGCTATTTTGCAAATAACACAAACTCGGCCCTTTCTTCTAATAACCTTACATTTATTACAAATTTTTTTAACTGAAGCTCGAACTTTCATAATTTTAAAGTCTTCTTATTATTCTTCCTCTAGTTTCATCACAAACGCTTACTTCAAATAAAACTTTATCACCTGGCAATATTTTAATATAATGTATTCTCATTTTGCCTGAAAGGTGCGCAAGAACAATTTTATCTTCACATTTTACTTTAAAATTAGTTCCTGGAAGGGCTTCTTCAACGATACCCTCTAGTTGTTTAATTGATTTGTCACTCATAATAAAAACAGTATGTAAGAATATAGCATAGGGTTGTTTTTTAGTCAATTACTATGTTTATTTTGTTTAATTTGGCCGGAACGTTTTTAACCCAAAACGGCCATAACGACACATTAGCAGTATCTAGACCAGAAAGAGAAAATATGGCCTTTCGAAGATCTATGTCTGATTTGCCAATAATTTCTTTTTTTAAATTTTCAACGTCAATTTTATAACTTAAAACAGATTTGAAATCAATTGGGAAGCTTAATCTTCCAGAATCTACATCCATTCTAGCAATTCCATATTCTAAATCATAATCTTTTAATTGATACAAATCTTTATTTTCTTCTTCTGCATTTTTTGTTAAAATATCCATTAAATCAGCTTCATTAAAAGCGATAATGACGAGCTCTCCTTCTCCAAAAATAGAAAATTTATTATTTTCATCAACTGCTTCTTTGATGTCTTGGTTTAAGATTGAAAAACTAGAAGCACCTTCTAAAATTTTAAAATCATCTGGAATTTGAGAATAAAGAGTATTTTTTAAATTACTTTCTAGTGTTTCTTTTATTTTTTTAGATGCTACAGAAATATCCGATGATGTTGGATATGAAACCTCTCCCACAAAACCACCTATCATATTATCCTTAGATTCTCCATAGAAAGCATCGTATTTAGGACCTCCTTTGAATCCAGGTATACTGAAAAGTTTAACTGGCCCAATATTATAATCTTCTCCCGCTTCGTCGGCTACGACATCAGCATCAATACTAGAAGGAATTATCTTTCCCTCGGAAATCTTGGCCCCAGGAACAACTATCGTTTTGGTTAAAAGAAACAACTTTCCCTCAGGAGATAAAAATCTTGTATTAATAACTAACGTCTGCGGGCTAGAACTATAACTATTATAAATAGTTATAACCCCAGAAGCTTTATCTTTAACTTCTTTCTTCCCGGTAGCCGAAAAATACATGGTTGTATTGTTGGTTTGAGTAAAAACCTGATTAGGTATTATTAAATTTTTATAATCAATTTTGGCAGATGTCTTAGTAATAATAGAATCGTTATACGTCCATTCTACTTTTTTTGTGATAATTTTTAAATCAGCTTTTGGCAATATTGCGACAGCAATATAAATAATCAAACAAGAAACAATTAACGTGCTTATCGTTTTTGTGGGTATTTTTTCAAAAGAAAAAATCTTTTTTATTGGTTTGTATTCTTTTTCTTTTTCAAAAACTTTCTTTCTTTCTATATTATGATTATCAACTTCATCTTTTTGATCGTATAAATTATCCGTTAAATTTTCCATAAACGACTCTTCCCAGCTACTTGTTTCAATTTTTTTTGTTTTTCGTTTTTTAGGAACTATGTCTGAAAATTGTCTTTTATTTTTTACAAAAAAAGGATTTAAGGCTTCTATACCAGCAAGTTCGGCAAGTTCTATAACACGATTATCTACCGATTCTATAAATATTTCTTTGTCTAAAGCATCGGCCTCTCTTTTTAATAAATGAAAATTACTTAATGATTCTGCCAAAGAAGAAAATCTCGGAATAATTAAAACAACCTTTTTAAAATCAACATCAATTATTTTTTCAACTATGAGAGCTACTTCATCGCTCTTATTAAGCGTAATTTTTTTCATATTTATTTAGAGATTACTATTATGTTATTTATTTTAAGACAAAAGCCATCTTACTCTTCTATTAGCTAAATAGCTTATTTTTTTATTTTTCGGCATCAAAGACAACTCTAATAAAACCGAAGACAAAGTAGCTAAATTTCTAATTTTTTTTACAGACTTATTAAATTGTACCGTAAAACCAAAGCTTTTCATAATTGAATCAGTGGATAATAATTGAAGCTTAAATTTTTTATTAAATTTTGATTGAAATCGGTCAGAAATCAAACAAGAAGGAAAATTAAAATAAGGATTAATAAAAACGGCCCCCTCTTCTGACGCTAAGGATTCAATACCGTTTATCAATGATCGACTTTCTTCTATAAAAATATTTTCCAATTTTTTAATGAACCGCGGAGATCCATCATTTCTGTTGTATGTTTCTATCACTGTCTTAGCAACAGCATTATCTAGTTTAAAATTATTACGTAATTTCTCAACTAAAGCATTGCCTCCCCAGTTAAAATTATCTATGTGGTGCAGATGTCCAACCGAGGCTTTAAAAATTGATGTTTGATTTGGAAATAAATTTACTAAGAATAACGGATTATTTTCTTCTATGCTGTCAAAAAGAGTATGAGAAAGAATAGTCCCGGCCTCACTCACAAAAACAATTTTGTTTAAAGGCATTATTTCTCTTATTCCTTTTATGAAATCTCTTATCGTAAAAGTTTCACTCAAATAAATCTCTACAGATTTAGCCTTAAATCCTAATGGATTTACAACTTTGTGCCCATCAACTTTTATCCCTCGTATACGAACATCTCCTAAAAGAACATCTATCTCTTCTATTCCCATTTTTTTAGAAACTTTAGACCTATGTTTGTCAAAAAATTTCCAAATAACTTGAGATATTAAATTATCAAGATCAGCTTCATCTATTAGCTCTTTTGGTTTTGATCTAATTAATGAAACAGAAGAATAAACAGTAGAAGCTAAGCTAGAATCAAGATTCAAAATAACATTAAAATCAGATTTTTTTGGTATCTTCCTTAAAATATTTTTTACTTCTTTTAACAAATAAGGCACATCTAATTTTTTAATGTCTTTCGTTATATTCTTACAAATCAGAATATTCTTATTGCTAAAATCAGCCTTTAACAAAGTAACTTGAATATAGTGATTTATTATTTCAATAACCAAAAAATCGGGTTTTTTACCCGTAAATTTAGAAACTACTTGTTTTAAAAATGTATAGTTAAACACTTATTATCATACCATTTTTAAAACAAACTGGGAAATCAATATCAAGCAGTAATCACTCCAAACTTAATTCTTCTTACCCCTGCCCCAACAGATTCTTGTTTTTGTATTTTGAACTTTCCAACTTTAAGAGTGTTCTCTACGTGTGGTCCTCCGCAAAATTCTACGCTATAAGCACGTCCTGCCACCCCTTTGGGGCGAGCCTCGCCCAGCTCTGCTGGGCGGGAGCTTGTCGAAGGAAAGCCATCTTTCGGGCCAATAAAGTACACTCGTACTTTATTGGGGTATTTTTCCTTAAAGAAATAAAGCGCTCCTGTTTCTTTAGCTTCTTCTATAGACATTTCTTTATAATAAACTGGAAGGTCTTTGTTTATTATTTCATTTATTTCTTCCTCTACTTTCTCAATTTCTTCTTCCGTGAGTTTTCTATTAAAAGAAAAATCAAATCTTCCTCTTTCGGAATTAATATCTGACCCCATTTGTTTAACATCATTACCCAAGACATTACGTAACGCTTGCTGAAGTAAATGAGTAGCAGTATGTAATTTAATAACTTTTTCTGAATCTTCCTGAGATCCAGCTTTTAATTCTCCTGTATCCAAAACTAAACCATGTCCGCCAAATTTCTTCTCAGATCCAGCCCGAGAAACTTCTTGATGCTTCTTGTATTCTTCATCAAAGCCTTTTTCGTCAAAAACAATCCCTTTTTCTTCGCAAAATTCTTGTATTAATTCCTTAGGAAGCCCATAGGTTTCATAAAGAGAGAAAGCTTCTTTGCCATGAAATATATTTTGAAAACGACCAATACCTAAAATTTTTTGTAATTTATGTATTGAGTTTTCTGGTTTTATTCGTAAAACAAAATCATTAAAAATTTTTAATCCATTGCTTAGCGCTTTATTGAATTTCCCCTTTTCTTCATAATAAACATTCAAAATTTCTTCCTTATTTTTTAGGTCTGGATAAATTTCTCCAAAAATTTCAGCGACCCTCTCTAAAACAACTGGAAATAAATCAGCATGAATATCGTATTTAGAACCATAAACTATAACTTTTCTTAAAAATCTTCTTAAAATATAGCCTGTTTCTTTGTTTGACGGTCTAACACCATCAGCAATTAAAAAAATAGATGAGCGAATGTGGTCGGCCAAAATTCTTATAATTCGGGGTTCTAATCCATTACTCACTTCTTTAATTTGCCTTATTATAGGAATGAATAAATCTGTTTCAAAAATATTATTAGCTCCCTGTGTCATAACAGCTAATCTCTCCAAACCCATTCCCGTATCAATTCCCGGTATTTCTAATTTATCAAAATCTCCTTTTTTGTTCTGATAATATTCATTAAAAACAATATTCCATATTTCTAACCCATTGCCTAATCTTGCGTCATCTAAATTTTTGGCAACATAAATTTCTGTAGTTGGACCACAAGGACCTTCGCTGCCAGTTGGTCCCCACCAATTGTCCGAGCGACCTCTTCGTTTTATCTGTTTTTTAGGCAACCCAATTTCTTCGTTCCAAATTTTAAAAGATTCTTCGTCTCCAGAGACAGAATTATCACCAGCAAAAATTGTTACGTAAATTCTATTTCTTTCAATTCCAAGTTCTTCAACCACAAATTTATAAGCATAATGGATTGCTTCTTTTTTAAAATAATCACCAAAAGAAAAATTGCCAAACATTTCAAAGAATGAAAGATGTGTGTCGTCTCCTACTTCTTCAATATCAGAAGTTCTAAAACATTTCTGAATTGAAACCGTGCTCTTACTACCAAAATCTCTTATTGGATCAACCTTGCCTGTATAATACGGTTTAAATTGTTGCATTCCAGCAGTTGTCAAAAGCACCGAAGAATCATTCGGCACCAAAGAAGAAGACGAAACAACTGTATGATTTCTATCCTTGAAAAAATTTAAAAATTTCTTTCTTAATTCAATAGATGTCATATTTGTTATATTAAATAGTTTAATAAAATTAGTTATTAAATTATATAAGCACATAGTGTAAAACACTATGGGCTCGACCGAGCACATAAATAAAATTTATGTGCTCTGGTTTCTTTCTTAATTCAATTGAATCCATAATTATTAATTTCTAATTAATAAGTCACTATTCTTCTAAATTTTCTGGAGCCTCTAAGGACTCTGATTTTATACCAATAGACTCTCCTGTAATTTTTAAAACATCTTTATCTATTTTACTAAATTCTTTGTTAGCATTGTTATACATACTAACTGTAGTTCCTAAGTGTCCTCCAAGTTTTTTCATATAAGTTTCATAACTCATTAGGTGTTTCCCTAGTCCTTCAACTCTTTTTTTAATTTCTTTGGCAGTTTCTTCAATTCGTAAAGCTTTAAGCCCCTGTAAAACAGTTTGTAAATAAGCCAAAAAAGATGTTGGTGAAACGATAATAACTTTCTTTTCTCTAAAAGCATATTGAATTAAATCTTGTGTATTAGATTTAATCGTACCAACTTTATTTACTAAAAGATCGTAATAAATACCTTCTGCTGGAATAAACATAAAAGCGAATTCCATTGTTCCCTCTTCTGGTTTTATATATTTTGAAGTTTCGTCAATTCTATTTTTTAAATCTTGCTTAAATATTTTTTCAAGCTCAGTATGCCTAGCTGGATCATTTTCTTCTATAATTCTATTGTAGTTTTCTAAACTAAATTTTGAATCAATCGGAATAATCTTGTCTTTTACAAAAACAACTGCGTCTACAATTTCTCCATTCTTAAACTTATATTGCATTTCAAAAGCCCCTGGTGGCATCACATTTTTTAACAAAGTCTCTAAGTAATATTCGCCTAACACTCCTCTTTGTTTTGGATTTTTTAAAATATTTTGTAAATTTTTAAGTTGATCAGCAAAACCAACTACCTGCTTGTTAGTTTCATCAAGCTTCGTAAGTCTTTCAGTAACATCACGTATTATATTAGCGCTCTCGCTAAATTGACGTTGCATAGTATTACTCATTTCTCCTTTGCTAATATCTAATCTTTTAGTTATTTCATGAAGCTGATTTTGTAAAAGCAAAACAGACGAATCGTCTGTCTTGTTTTTTTCGCTAAGTAATAAGTATTTTTTTAAAGAAATAAAAATAAAAACAAAGCCAATTAATAATGCAGTTAATATTATAAATAATAAAAATTCTAAAGTCATTATAATAAGTTTAAAATGTAAATCTCAAAATGTAAAATGACAATGTAAAATTTAAATATTATTAATAATAAATTATATATAAAATTATATTTACATATCTGCTATCTATTCGTTATTGGTTGATTGCTTAAGTCTATAGAAAGAATTTTAGAAACACCGCTTTCTTCCATAGTCACACCATACAAAACATCAGCGGCCTCCATTGTGGCTCTATTATGAGTAACAATTATAAATTGGCTTTTTTTAGAAAAATCTTTAATTAATTCAGCAAAACGACGGGTGTTTCTTTCGTCCAATGCCGCGTCTATTTCATCTAAAACCAAAAATGGCGGCGGGCTCACAGAAATTAACGCAAAAAGAACAGCAATAGAAAGCAAACTTTTTTCACCTCCCGAGAGCATTTCTAGTCCTCTGATTTTTTTTCTAGGCAAACTTAAATCTATTTCAATTCCAGCAGACATTTCGTTTTCTTCATCTTCTAATTCTTCAATTATTTTTTGTTCGCTATCCGCTAATGACTCGTCGGGTAATATTTGTTTTTTAGGTTTGAATTTTTCTAAATATAATTTTGCTTTTCCACCTCCAAACATTAACTGAAAAAATTTATTAAATTCTTCATTTATTTTATTCAATGACGAAATAAATTCATCATTAATTTTAAAATCTAAATCCTTTATTAATACATTTAAATCATTAGAAGCTTTTTCTAAATCAATTAATTGAGAAGATAGAAAATCATGTCTTTTCTCAGTTTCCTTAAATTCATCCAATAAGACGTGATCTATTTCCCCTGCGCTAGCTATTTCTGCTTTTAATTTAAAGATTTTTCTTTCTGTCTCAAAAACACTAGTAGGCGCTACGTCTTCTAAGTTAGATTTTAATTCATTAACATCTTTTCCTGCCTGTTCAATTTGAGTTTTCAAATCTTGCATCTTCAAATTAAATCTCTCGGCGTTAAAATTTATTCTATTTTTGTCAGATTCTAGTTCTGCTAATTCATCTTTTTTTGACTCCACTTTTTCAAAAGCTTTTTTAAACTCAAAATTAAAACTTTCCAAACCAGACGAAATATTGGTTTCCGCTTTTCTAAATTCTTCTAATTCATTAACAATACCCGTAATCTTATTTGATAATTCATCTTTTGATTTTTTGAGTTCTAATAATTCATTAGAAGCACCTTGTTCGCTTCCGAAATTCAAAAAATTATCTATTTTTAAGAAAACTTCGTTTAGCTTTGATTTTAATTTCTCTAAGTCGCTTTCTTCTGATAAATTTTTAATAACTATTCTTAAATCCTTGAGAGTTTCAATAGCTTTTTGAGAATCTATTTTAACCAAAGAAGAAAATTCAATTTTGGCTTCAAGACGACCTAGTTCTTTTTCTTGCTCTGATTTTTTGGAAAACAATTCATCTTTTTTTAATTGAATATCATTAAGTTGTGTTCTATTACTAGGCCTGCTGTCTTCAACCTTACGCAATTCTTCTTGTAAAATTTTTAATTCCTTAGATTTCTGAAAAACCTTTTCGTCAATTTCTTTTAAACGTGGCGTAAATTTATCAAGTTCAACAAATATTTCTTTTAACTTGTTTTTAAAATAAATTCTTTCTAAATCGTTTAATTCCTTTTCTGTTTCAGAAAGTTTCTCCCATTTAGCTGTTTGGCGTTTTAAAAATTTCAAATGAGGAATTATTTCTTCTACAACTGCTTTAACTTTATCTATATTAACACTTGTATTTTTAAGCTTTCTTTGCGCATCTTTTTTCTTAATTTGATATTGTCTAAGTCCTAATATCTCTTCAATCATTTCTCTCCTTTCTTCTGGAGAAGACTTAACAAAAAGATCTCCCTCGCCTTGATTAATAATAGTTAAACCATGTGTTCCTAGTCTTGCCTTGGCGAAAAAACTAACAATATCCTTAAGTCTTACTTCTGCTTTATTTAAAAAATATTGAGAATGCCCTTCTCTCCCTATTCTTTTTACGATAGAAACCTCAGAAAAATCTACAGGAAAAAATCCTGTGCTATTATCAAAAATTAAAGATACCTGAGCCATTCCTACTCTAGCTCTTTTCTGTGTTCCCGCAAAAATTAAATCTTCAACTTTATCTCCTCTCAAATTTTTGGCTTCTCTTTCTCCTAATACCCAACGAACAGCATCAATAATATTGCTTTTTCCACTACCATTAGGACCGACAACTCCAGCAATTCCACCAGAAAAATCTAACACCGTTTTGTTAGCAAAAGATTTAAAGCCAATTAATTCTAAACGTTTAAGTAACATAATAGTAAATTCCTAATTCCTAAAGTTCTTCCAATGCTTTCTTGGCAGCTTCCACTTCTGCGTCTTGCTTAGAAAGACCTCGTCCATTAGCTATTATTTTATCATTTAAATAAACTCCAACATTAAAAGTTTTTTTATGATCAGGCCCTTCTGTTCCTAAAACTTTATAAATTGGAGTAGCTTTTAACTCAGCTTGAGTTTTCTCTTGTAAAACACTTTTGGCATCTCTGTAAAGTTGCTCTGCTATTACTTTTTCTAATTTAATTATTACAAATTTTTCTATAAATTTCTTAGCTTTCTCATATTCACCATCTAAATAAATAGCTCCAATTAATGCCTCTATGGCATTGGCCAAAATAACATCCCTGGCTCTTCCTGTGTCTTTTGACTCCCCTTTAGAAAGAAGAAGAAAATTTTCTAACTCTATATCCCTAGAGATTTCCGACAACATCTGATAATTAACAAGGGCGGCTCTTAAAGAAGTAAGCTTGCCTTCAGCATAGTCAGGATATTGACTAAATAAAATTTCTGTTACTGCTAATTCTAAAACGGCATCTCCTAAAAATTCTAATCTCTCGTTATGATAAAATTTCCAATTTGGATTTTCATTTAAATAAGAGCGATGAGTCATCGCTTCGTTAAGAAATCTGTCTTTTTTAAATTTGTAAAAAATTGCTTTTTCTAACTTTTCGTAATCCATGGTAGTAAATTCAAAATGTCAAAATTATTTTTTATCGTTAATTGTTGGTTGTTCGTCTTCAACTATTGGCTTTTTGTTATCTTTGTCAGACTCACCTATTTCTCTATAAACAGTGCCTAATACACCATTTATAAATTTTCCTGAATTATTTCCCCCAAAATTTTTTGCCAATTCTATTGCTTCATTTATAGCTACTTTTGACGGTATTTCGTCCTTATCCGCATATAAAAGCTCGTAAAGACCAATACGCAACGCATTTCTATCTACAATAGATATTTGTTTTATTGGCCACTCAGGAGCTGCTTTTTCAATAACATTATCAATTTCTTTTTTATGAATAATAATCTTATTCATTAAATTCCAAACAAATTCTGGCTCGTCTATACCTGGTCCAAACTCTATCATATTTCTTTCTAGAATTTCTGTTAAATCTTTTTTCTGATTATAAAAATCCCACTCATAAAGAGATTGGAGCACTATAGATCTAGCTAAGTGTCTTGTGGCCATATTACTATTTTTTGTATTCCTTGCAATTTGGACAAAGCCTATGAGACAAAACAGGAGCTTTACAGCTCTTACAAGCCGAAATATTAGCTCTTTTTAATGCTTGATGAGACCTACTTCTGCCAACTTTTGATTTAGAACGATGTTTTACTGGTACACCACCCATATTATTAATTTATTTTTAATTATATGTATTAAAAATATCATAAAATCACATAAAAGGCAAAATATTTAAGTTTTTAAAATTTATGAGTTATAATAAATTAGATATAATATGAAAACACATGAAGAATAATTTTACTCACCTACATACTCATTCTTGCTATTCTCTTCTTGATGGATTAGCAAAGATAGACGATATAATCAAAACAACAAAAGAACTAGGAATGGATTCAATAGCTATAACTGACCACGGCAATCTTTACGCAGCAATTGAATTTTACAAAAAAGCGAAAAAAGCTGGCATTAAACCAATATTGGGAGTAGAAGTCTATGTAGCGCCAAACAGCCATCTTGATAAAAGAAGTGGAATAGATAATAAATCTTATCATTTAGTTTTATTGGCAGAAAATAATACAGGGTGGAAAAATTTAATTAAATTAGTAAGCAAGGCAAATTTAGAAGGTTTTTATTACAAGCCAAGAATAGATAAAAAATTATTAAAAAAATATCATGAAGGACTCATTGGTCTTTCTGCTTGCCCCGCAGGAGAAATTGGACGAGCCTTAATGAATAATAAATTTGAAAAAGCAAAAGAAATTGCCTTGGAATATCAAGAAATATTTGGTATCGGTAATTTTTTTCTTGAAATCGGACATCATCCAAATATTCCTGAAGTCAAAAAAGTAAATGAAGGGATGATAAAAATATCTAAAAAAACAGGAATTGAAATAGTGGCCACTCAAGATGTTCATTATATTAAATCCGAGGATGCTAAATATCACGATATTCTCTTGTCTGTACAAACTGGCACAACCGTTAATGATCCAAATCGCCTAGTCTTAGACGATGATTTTTCATTGCGATCTCCAGAACAAATGGCTGAATTTTTTAAAGACATACCTGAAGTATTGGAGAATACAATGAAAATTTCTGATAGATGCAACGTAAAAATCCAACTTGGAAAAATTCATTTACCTAAATTCCCTCTTCCTGAGAATGAAACATCTGAAATTTATTTAGAAAAATTAATTAAAGAAAAACTATCTTTCCGTTATCCAAAGCTTACAAAAGAAATAGAAACAAGACTTAAATATGAGCTAGAAATAATTAAAAAAACTGGTTTTATAGATTATTTTTTGATAGTACAAGACTTTGTAAACTGGGCTAAAGAAAGAGGCATATCTGTTGGACCAGGAAGAGGTTCGGCAGCAGGAAGTATCGTTTCTTATATTTTAGGCATAACAGACCTTGATCCTTTAGCATATGATCTTATATTTGAAAGATTCTTAAATCCTGAACGTATTCAAATGCCTGATATAGACTTAGATTTTGCCGATACTCGCAGAGACGAAGTTTTTGGTTATCTCCAAGAAAAATATGGAATGGATCACGTAGCGCATATAATAACATTTGGAACTATGGCTGCTCGTGCAGCGATTAGAGATTCGGGAAGAGCATTAGGAATCCCTCTTTCTTTTTGCGATATGACAGCCAAATTAATCCCCTTTAATACAAAATTAAAAGAAGCCATCGATTCTATTCCAGAACTAAAAAATATTTATGAGAATAATCCTGAAGGTAAAAAACTGCTTGACGCCGCTAAAAATTTAGAAGGAGTCGTAAGGCATGCCTCTGTTCATGCTTGCGGAACTGTTATAACCAAAAATCCGCTAACTGATTATATGCCTGTTCAATACGCCCCAAAAGACAAAAGTACCATTATTACTCAATTTGAAATGCACAGCGTAGAAGATTTAGGTATTTTAAAAATCGATCTTCTCGGACTTAAAAACTTAACAATTATAGAAAATACCATGCGCTTGATAAAGGAAAATTATGATATTGATTTGAATATTGAAAAAATACCTTTAAACGATAAAAAAACTTTTAAGGTCCTTCAAGCTGGAGATACAACTGGAGTTTTTCAACTTGAATCTAGTGGAATGAGACGTTATTTGAAAGAATTAGAACCTAGCGAGATAGAAGACATCATTGCAATGGTAGCCCTTTATAGACCTGGTCCAATGGAATTTATTCCTAAATACATTGCTAGAAAATTTAAAAAAGAAGCAATAAACTATATTCATCCTAAGCTTGAACCGGTTCTTAAAAAAACATACGGAGTAGCTATTTATCAAGAACAATTGATAAAGATAGCTCAAAATTTGGCTGGCTTTTCTATTTCAGAAGCAGACATTCTAAGAAAGGCTGTTGGTAAAAAAATTAAAACATTATTAGACGAACAATCCCAAAAAATGATAAACGGAATGACTAAGAATGGTATAGAAAAAAAAGTTGCTGAACAAATATGGCAATGGTTTGTGCCATTTGCTCAATATGGTTTTAATAGAAGTCATGCCGCTTGTTATGCAATTATAGGATATCGTACAGCATACTTACGAGCACATTATCCAATAGAATTCTATACGAGCCTTTTAGATGCCGATTCTGGAGACATAGAAAGAGAGGCCTTTCTTGTCAAAGAATCTCAAAAAATAGGAATAGAGGTCTTACCTCCTGACGTTAATAAAAGTTTCGCTAAATTTGTTCCAGAAAACAAAAATATTAGATTTGGACTAATAGCTATTAAAAATATTGGACAAAATATAGTAGACGCCATTGTCGCAGAAAGACAAAGGAATGGACCTTATAAAAATTTTGTTGATTTATTAGAAAGAGTAGACCATAAAGATTTGAATAAAAAATCATTAGAAAGCCTTGCTAAATCTGGATCTTTAGATTGCTTAGGAATAGAAAGAAATCAAATTCTAATAAATATAGAAGATATAATTAAATTTACCGCTAGTATACGAAAATCAAAGACTAATACTCAAAATAGTTTATTTGGGGGACCTAGAATTTCAACCGATGCCTTAAAATTAAAATCTTGCGCAGTTGCCACATCAATTGAAAAAACAAATTGGGAGAAAGAAGTTTTAGGTATTTTTATATCTGGACATCCCTTGGATAGTCTTGGAGAAAAAATTAAAAAAGCTGGGGCAACAGGAATAAAGCAAGCGTTAACAAGAGGAGATAATGATGAATGGTCTCGCCCTAAAAACGTTAAAATAGCTGGATTGATAACTAAGGTTAAACAAATAAATACAAAATTAGGACAACCTATGCTTTTTGTTAAAGTAGAAGACCTTGAATCTAATGTAGAAATATTAGTTTTCTCAGATGTTTTAGAAAAAACACGCAATATATGGATAGAAGGAAACATAATTTTAATCTCTGGAAAAATATCCTTAAGAGATAATGATCCTAAGATAATTTGTAGAACGGCTAAAATATTTCTTTAAAATAAAAATAAAATACAAAGAAAAAAGGAGCATTATATTCTAATGCTCCTTTTGTTAGACCTTGATTTAAATATCTACGTACGTTTTCGGCTAAGGGATTTCTTCCAATTCCGAGCCCATTTTTTTAATTTCCGGTCTTTTTCTCGTTGTTTCGGAAGAAGTTCTTTCTGTAGTTTTTTCCAGTCTTTATGCAAAGGATAACCTGGAGGATAAGAACAATACACACACACTCCTTCAGCGGTAAGCATCTTATCTTTTCCACAAACTCTGCATTTTTCATTATCACAACTTTTTTTTTCTGACATAATCCATTCCTCCTTATTAAATTTTTAAAGATGTTTTTATTGTATCGGTGCCTTGTTTTTCTGTCAAATGAATATGTCAAAAATGCATGGCATAATGCATTTTTTTAAAAATTAATCTATAATAGAACCTATGAGCAAACAAACCAATTCAGAAGAATTAAAACAAGCTAGTATAGATAAGGCTAGACATTCGCTAGCCCATCTTTTGGCTGCGGCTGTTCTCAAAAAATATCCTAAAACAAAATTAGGTATAGGACCAACTATAGAAAACGGTTTTTATTATGACTTCCTCTTTAGTGCAGACTCCGCGGACAAAAGCGGACTTCGCGGACAAAAAATAAGTCAGCGGGGTCAGCCAAAGTCAGCGGGGTCAGCGATCGGCGAATTAGATTTGCCGATGCTGGAAAAAGAAATGCGTTCTTTTATTAATAAAAGAATAGATTTTAAAAGCGAAAAAATCACTCCGTTAAAAGCTAAAAAAATATTTAGTAATCAAAAATTTAAATTAGAACTTATTAAAGAATTACAAAAAGAAAAAGCTCCTATTCATATTTATGATACCGGAGACATTTTTACTGATCTCT
This sequence comes from Patescibacteria group bacterium, assembly GCA_018896875.1. Classification (GTDB taxonomy): domain Bacteria; phylum Patescibacteriota; class Minisyncoccia; order UBA6257; family 02-FULL-45-10c; genus JAHILT01. Next base: position 64,964 of record JAHILT010000006.1, on the reverse strand, counting down.
GTAAGGGCCCTCATGTAAAAAATACCAAAGAAATCGGATTTGATTCTTTTAAGCTTACTCACATAGCTGGAGCTTATTGGAAAGGAAGTGAAAAAAATCCTATGCTCACTAGAATTTATGGAATAGCTTTTGATAGCAAGAAGGAATTAAAAGATTATCTCCACCTCTTAGAAGAAGCAAAAAAGAGAGACCATAGAAAACTAGGAAAAGAATTAGATTTATTCCATATTGATGAAAAAGTAGGACTTGGCTTGCCACTTTGGCATCCTAAGGGCGCAATTCTTTGGAGAATAATTGAAGCTTTTTGGTACAAAGAACATCTTAAAAACGGCTACGACCTTGTGAGGAGTCCTCATATTGGACATCGTAATCTTTGGGAAACTTCTGGTCACTGGGGATTTTATAGTAGTAGTATGTATCCTCCACTAGAAGCGGGACAAACATTGGAAGAAAAAAAGAACAAAAAGAAAGCTGAAACTTCAGAAGAATACTTGCTCAAACCAATGAATTGTCCGTTTCATATTCAAATATATAAAAATACACCAAAGTCATACAGAGAATTTCCTTTTAGATGGGCTGAATGTGGAACTGTTTATAGATTTGAAAAAAAGGGAGAACTTTCTGGATTAACTAGAGTACGAGGTTTTACTCAAGACGATGCCCATATTATTTGTAGACAAGACCAATTAGAAGATGAACTTAAAAAAGTTATTGATTTTATTTTATTTATGTTTAAGTCCTTTGGCTTTGATATTAATTCTATTAATGTTTATCTTTCCTTACGTGACCCTAAGGACAAGGTTAAATATGCTGGGAATGATAAAGGGTGGATATTTACCGAGAAAATTTTGAGAAAAGTAGCCAAAGAAAAAAAACTTGAGTTTAAAGAAGAAATTGGAGAAGCGGCTTTTTATGGACCAAAATTAGACTTTAAAATTAAAGATGTATTAGGGCGAGAGTGGCAATGCTCTACCCTACAATTTGATTTCAATTTACCTAAACGTTTTGATATGACCTTTATTAATAATAAAGGAGAGAACGAAAGACCTTATGTATTACATAGGGCTCTCTTTGGAAGCTTTGAAAGATTTATTGGTTTATTAATAGAACATTATGAAGGGAAATTTCCTCTTTGGCTTTCGCCTACGCAAATAATGATTTTACCAATCTCTGAGAATATTAATGACTACGCTCAATCAATCCAAAAACAATTATTTGAAAAAGAGTATAGAGTAGAGATTGATTTGTCTAATAATACTATCGGTAAAAAAATTCGTGAAGCTGAAATGAAAAAATATCCGTACATCTTAATTGTAGGAGAAAAAGAAGAAAAGAATAAAACAGTAAATATTAGACAAAGAGGGATAGGAACGATAGGAGAAATGTCTACGAAAGAATTAATTGAAAAATTAGATTCAGAAAACAAACCTAATAATTAATAAAAAAGGTCTCGAGCGAGACCTTTTTTATTGCCTATGTATTAAATATTTTCTTTAAATAATTTTTTCAAAATATCTGGATTTCCACGACCCTTTAAAATAGCCATGGTCTTTCCTATTAAAAACATAACAACCTGTATTTTGCCTTTTCTATAATCATCTACTGCCTTTGGATTTTCTTCGATTATTTTTATAACCAAATCTTTCAACCCTGCTTCATCAGAAATTTGCCCCAACCCTTCTTGACTAACTATATCTCTAGGATCAGAGCCTGTTTCTAATATCTTAACCAATAAATCTTTTGCAACCCGACTAGTAATTTCTTTTTTTATTATCATATCTATAAGATCGGCAAAATTCTCAGGAGTAATTTTACATTCATCAAACCCGACTCCTTTAATAATTAATAATCCTCTCAAATCACTAGATAAATAATTAAAAATTAATTTTATCTTTTCTAGATTAGCTTTTTTTTGATTGTCCGCCTCTAACTCTGAAAGAGACTGCTCAAAATAGTCAGACATTTTCTTGTCTTCAATTAATATACTTATTTGATCCGGGGATAAATCGTATTGCTTATTAAATCGTGCTCTTTTTTCTATAGGAAGCTCTGGAATACTTTTAGAAAGTCCTTCAATATCAAATCCATCTTTAGTTAAAGGTGGCAAATCTGGTTCTGGAAAATAACGATAATCTTGAGCCTCTTCTTTGGATCGTTGAGAAAAAGTTTTTTGTTTTATGTCGTCCCAGCCACGAGTTTCGTGAATGATTTTTGTATTTTTATCGTTAGACAAAATTTCTGCCTGTCTCTTTATCTCATAATTAATTGAGTTTCCAATAGAATTGAAAGAATTTAAATTCTTAATCTCAACCTTAGTGCCAAGATTATCGTTATCACTAATAGATATATTTACGTCTGCTCTCATTTGTCCGTTTTCTAAATCAGCAGTAGAAGCCCCTAAATAACGTAAAATTAATTGCAATTCTTTTGCATAAGCCACAGCTTCTTCAGCGCTATGAATATCTGGTTCAGAAACCATTTCCACTAAAGGAAGCCCTCCTCTATTAAAATTAACCAATGAGATATCTTTTCCTTCTTTATCAACGCTATGAACTAATTTCCCCGCATCTTCTTCTAAATGAACCCTATTAACCTTTATTATTCTGTCATATCCTAGGTAACTAGAAATATCTACAATGCCTCCTTTTACTATTGGTAAATCGCTTTGTGAAATCTGATAACCCTTAGGAAGGTCGGGATAAAAATAATTTTTTCTGTCAAATTTAAAATTATCATTAATCTCCCCTTTTACGGCAAATCCAATTTTAATCACCATCTCAATAGCTTTTCTATTTATAACTGGCAAAGCCCCGGGGTGGCCTAGGCAAATTGGACAAACATTAATATTGGCTCTTTTTTCATTAGGATTATTTGGGCAATCACAAAACATCTTTGTTTTAGTACAAAGCTCAGCGTGAACCTCTAATCCTATTGTTGGTAAATATTTACTCATCCCCCACATAACAAAAACCCAAAAGTAAGGCTTTTGTAATTAATGTTGTTAATTATTTTCTCGCGAATTATTCATCAGTTTTTATGATATTTAAAATATTATATTTTATCAGTTTTTGTTATGTGTGGGACTCGTTTAAAATTTTATCAATTTCAATTTTAGATTTTTCAAAAATTATATCAGAACTAACTCCCGTTAAAACAACTATATTTTCTTTCGGAAAAGCCTTGGGAAAAGCAAGATAATTCGTTCTTAATTTTTCCTGAAATTCTTGTTTTTCAAAAACCTCCTTAAAATTTCTATTCTTGTCCTTATTGGCGCGACGAATTGCTTCTTCCACAGGCACATCCACAATTATCGCAAGATCTGGAATTAAAACTCCTTTATGCATTTCTATAAGTTTTATCAAAGAAATACCTTGTGTTTGCTGATATGCTAATGTCGAATATTTATATCTATCACAAACTACGTGATGCCCAGCTACTAATTCTTTTTGAATCCAATCGGCATGAACTTTTCTATCTTTTACAAAAAGATCAGCGAAAATTTCAGCATTATCATAAGGATTAGCATTCTCTTTCATCATTCTTCGAATTTCAGCATTATGTTCAGAGATATATGGCTCACGAGTTAATAAGACATGGCTCATTTTATTTTTATTAACTAAATAAGACGCGATTTTTTTAAGAATCGTTCCTTTGCCACAGCCATCTATTCCATCTAATACAATAAATTTTCCTTTTTTCATATGTTTATCTTAGTATAGTATAAATTTTATTATATATAAATGACAAAAAATCAGCTAATAGTAAATTTGACTAAATTAAAAAATAGATGTAAAATGACAATAGAACTTTAAAAGGAGGGAGTTATGAATAAAATTTGTCTTTTGTTTGGACATGCTTGGGATTTAAGAAATTTTGCAGAAATAGAATCATGGCGGGATAATCTCTTAAAATTTGAACAACTGAAAGACTGGCGATGTTTGCGTTGTAAAATAACCGCCACCACTCATAATCACAACCAAGAAAAACCATTAGTGTTTAAAATTAGTAAACTCTACTTTTGGATAGCAAAGAAATATTGGTATTATTCCTTTAAGATTAAGAAGATATTTTAATATGTGTCTTAATTAAAGACAATCAAAAACCGGTCATTTAAATGACCGGTTTTTTATATTTTGTTTATTTCTCAACTTCTATTCCCATATTTCTTGCAGTGCCTTCAATAATCTTCATCGCAGCGTCTAAGTCATAAGCATTTAAGTCAACCATTTTCTTTTCAGCTATTTCTTTTATATCAGCTTTGGTAACTTTGCCAACTTTTTGAGTCAAAGCATTTGCTGAGCCTTTTTCAATCCCAGCAGCTTTTTTAAGTAAGGAGGAAGCTGGTGAAGTCTTAAGCTTAAAATCAAAACTTCTATCTTCGTAAATAGTAATTTCAGCTGGAACAACATCCCCTATCATATCTTTCGTGGCATCATTAAATTTTTTACAAAAATCTTGAATATTAACTCCATGCGGTCCTAATGCGGTGCCAACAGGAGGAGCAGGATTTGCCTTGCCTGCTTCTAATTGTAATTTTAAAATTATTTTAATAGGTTTTGCCATAAAAATAGTTGTTAGTTGTTAATAGTTAGCGACTAGTTAAGAAAAAATACAAATTTGGAAGATATTTTTTAATTCGTAGTAATTCGTTAATTTATTCGTTATTTCGTATTAGATTATTGTTTTTTAATTTGTAAAGAATCCAACTCTACTGCTGTATCTCGTCCAAAAATTGGCACCAACACCTTAACCTTACCCTTATCTTCGTCAACCTCAGAAACCTTAGCATCATAATCTTTAAATGGACCATCGATAATTTTTACTGTCTCTCCCACACAAACATCAATTTTGAATTTAGCCTCCTTGTCCCCCATGCGAATCATAAGAACATCTATCTCTTCTTTAGAAAGAGGAACTGGCACTGTAGAATCTGGTCCAACAAAACCAGTAACTCTTGGAGTGTTTCTAACTACATACCAAGAGTCTTCATTTAAAATCATATCTACTAAAACATACCCTGGATAAATTTTTTCTTCTACCGTTTTTCTTTTCCCATTTTTAATTTTTACTTTTGTTTCTTTCGGAACTAAAATATTAAAAATTTTATCATCCATCGCCAAAGAATCTACTCTCTGTTTTAAATATCTAACAACGGCATCTTCGTAACCAGAATAAGTATGAATAGCATACCAATGTCTTTCTGCAATTTTTTCTTTTAGTTTCTCTACTTCTTTTTTAGGTTTAGACGTCATATAAATAATCCCAATATTTTAGTAAAAACATAGTCCAATGCTCCTAAATATATAGATACTCCTATCGAAATTAAAATAACTATAATCGTGAATTTAGTTGTTTCTGCTTGTGTTGGCCACTCTACTCTTCTAAGCTCTTGTTTAGACTCTTGTACAAATGATATAAATTTAGAAAACATATTTTTATTTTTAATTTATATTAGATAATAACAACCTTATCTTATCTTTTCAAGTCCTTGTAATTATTAAATGATTGTTAAATATCTAAGTTTTTAACCGATAAAGCATGTGCTTGAATAAAATTTTTACGAGGACCAACTTCTTCCCCCATTAAAATATCAAACATTTTGTCTGCACTTACAGCATCGTCTATAATTACTTTCTTCAAAAGCCTATTCTCAGGATCCATAGTCGTATCCCATAACTGTTCTGGGTTCATTTCTCCAAGACCCTTATATCTTTGAATGCCTATTTTTATATCGCTATTCTTAGACATTTCCTTAAACATTTTTTCCTTTTCAGCTTCGGTATAAACGTACTCAAAGGTTTTTCCTTTCTGTAAACGATAAAGAGGCGGCTGAGCTATATAAAGATAACCATCTTTAATAATTTTAGGAAAATAACGATAAAAAAGAGTAAGAAGTAATGTTCTGATATGTGATCCATCAACATCGGCGTCGGTCATCAAAACAATTTTGTGATAACGAATTTTGGAAATATCAAACGACTCAGCAATTGCTGTTCCTAATGCTATAACCAAAGATCTTATTTCTTTATTAAGAAGAATTTTATCTATTCTAGATTTTTCAACATTTAAAATCTTGCCTTTCAATGGCAAAATAGCCTGCGTCCTTCTATCTCTTCCTTGTTTTGCACTACCGCCAGCACTATCTCCCTCAACAATAAACAATTCAGATTCTTCGGGACTGCGCGAACTACAATCAGAAAGTTTTCCAGGAAGAGTTAATCCTTCCAAAACACCTTTTCTTAAAACTGTTTCTCTGGCAGCTCTAGCTGCTTTTCTAGCCTTAGCAGCTAACATACATTTTTCTATAATTTTACGTCCATCAGAAGAAAATCTTTCCAAAAAAATTTTCAATGCTTCCCCGACAACACTCTCAACGGCAGTCCTAGCTTCAGTATTACCAAGCCTTGCTTTCGTTTGCCCTTCAAATTGAGGCTCTCTTACTTTTACAGAAATAACAGTAGTCAAACCTTCTCTTACGTCATCTCCTGTTAAATTATCTTCAAGACGTTTTGTGTATCCTTCTTTTTTCGCAAAATCATTAAGCACTCTAGTTAAAGCCGAACGAAACCCTGTTAAATGGGTTCCTCCATCTGCTGTGTGAATGTTATTGGCAAAACTTAATTCGGATGTTTCCATCTCATCATTAAAAATAAAAGAAACTTCCACTCCTATTCCTTCGTATTCTTTATCAATATAAAATGGTTGTTCTTGAAGATTTTTAGACGTTTCGCTTAAATATTTAATAAAAGACAAAATTCCACCATCAAATTTAAAGGCATGATAAAAAACAGGCAACTCCCTAGAATCAACAATTTCTATTTTCACCCCCTTCGTCAAAAAAGCTTGTTGACGCAAATGATCTATTACCCTTTTTCTGTTAAACTCAATGACTTTGAATATTTCTGAGTCAGCTTGAAAAATAATTTTTGTTCCAGTCTTATTTGATTTTCCAACTTTTTTGACTTTGAATTGAGGTTTGCCTTGTTTGTATTCTTGTGCATAAATTTCACCATCTCTACATACCTCAGCTCTTGACCAAGAAGATAAAGCGCAAACTACAGACACACCAACTCCATGTAATCCACCTGAAACCTTATAGGAATCACCTCCAAACTTTCCTCCAGCATGCAAAGTTGTCATTACTGTTTCTAGCGCTGATTTTTTTGTCTGCTTATGAATCTCAACGGGAATACCACGACCATCATCAGTTATACTTATCTTATTGTCTGGTAAAAATTCAAGACGAATATTTTTGGCATAACCAGCCATAGCTTCATCTATAGAATTATCAATAACCTCCCAAATTAAATGATGCAACCCATCAACTCCTGTGGATCCAATATACATACCAGGTCTTTTTCTAACAGGATCAAGCCCTTCTAAAATATAAATATCCTTAGCTGTATAAGAGGGGTTTTGATTTGTCATCGGGACTTCCTTCTTTTTAATATTTTTTGGCATTTTAAGATAATTATTTTACATCTAAAAACAACACTTTAGTATAAAGATTATAGCAAAAAATAGCTATAAAAACCAGTGTATTTTACTGGTTTTTATAATGAACAAAGTCGAATTTTTTAATGTCATAAACTACGTTTTTACGCTCTGTTACTATCCTCCAGCCATTTTTTTTCGCAGTTTTTACCAATACTCCGTCAGGATTAAAAGCAATCGGCTTTCCAACCATTTCAAGCATAGAAATATCAGTGGCGCTATCACCAACAGCAACAGAATTTTTCCAGTCAGGAATAATATCACAATCTTTAACTATTTTTTTAAGCAATTTGCTTTTTTTATTATAAGAATCTCTTGCTACAAAACGATCAGTCATAAGTCCATTTTGAACTTCTAACGCAGTACCAAAAGCTATATCAAAACCCATTTTCTTAGCAAAATCTTTAACCATAAAAACCGGAGAACCAGATATAGCAATCAAATAATATCCTTTCCCCTTCAATTCTTTAACTAAATCTCTTGTAAAACGATAAACTCTGCGCTTTTGTTTTATCATAACTTTCCTACTTACTTTAGTTATGTCTTTATATCGGTAACCAACAACACGCTTAAAATAAACTTCTGCAACTTTGTTTATATAAGTATCATAATTTCCTTCACGATTTAACCAAGAATGATAATCTTTTTCAATCTCATTTTCTATTGATTTTGAAAAAAGCTTATCTTCAACCATTAAATTAACTAGTTCAACTAAAAGAGACGATCTAAAAATCGTACCGTCTATATCAAAAACGGCTATTTTTGTCTTGCCCTGAGCCTGCCTGTCCTGAGCCTGTCGAATGGATCGAATGAGTTTTTTATTTTTAATTTTTCTCATATTAAATTAATAAATTTTATATGACGACTTTAATTTTAATTTTTATATTAAATATCATATTGTTGTTTTGTTTCTTCAAATAAAAATCTGTCTGCTTCTTTTATAGACTTCCCGTCTGGGGACTTAAATGTTAAAGGATTAATAAAGCTACCAAATTTATGCATTTCAAAATGAAGGTGCGGACCAGTAGACATACCAGTTGAGCCAACGTAACCTATAACTTGTCCTTGTTTAACAACGACTCCCTTCTTTATCTCTCTTGGCAAGCTAGAAAAATGCCCATAAACAGTACTATAAGTGCCATTATGTCTAATTTTAACTGATATACCATAATCCCCATTCCAACCTGCCTGTACGACTGTTCCGTCTCCGATGCTCACTACTGGAGTACCATAGTTAGCAGCATAATCAATAGCGCGATGAGGATGCCTTATTCTAGTAACGGGATTAAGCCTATTATAACTATAACCTGAACTTATATATTTATATTGTATAGGAGATTTTAAAAACACTTTTTGTAAAGACTTTCCATCTTTATCATAATATCCTTCTTGACCATCGCTATCTTTAAAATAAAATCCATCATATACATTTCCGCTAGCAATAAACTTAGCTGCTAAAATTTTACCAGGCATAACATAAATACCATCTAAAAACTTTTTTTCATATATAACCTTAAAATAATCATCTTTTTTAATTTCTTTCGCAAAATCTATTTGCCAAGCAAAAACTTCAGCTAATTTAATAGCCAATCGAGCATCTATTCCTTTGTCTGTTATAGCTTTGTATAAAGAAGAATCAATTCCGCCTTCAATTAAATCTATCTCAACATAATATTCAATAGGCACCATACTTGCCTCCCATACATTTTCAGTTGTACTAGAATTGTTTTCAACTACTAATTTTTCTTTCGTACTTACAGTATAAACAAGTTTTTTAAGCTCATTAGTATTTTTGTTAAAAACAAAAATTAATTCGTTGCCAGTCTTAATATTAGACAAATCATAAGTTCCTTTTGCTTTCTTTAAAATATCATCTACGGTGCTAGTCGCCACGCCAGCCTGACTAGAAAGAACGCTAAAAGTAGAACCAAGCAATACTTCTTTGTTAATTACTAAATCACCATTCAACCATGACTGGCTTTTAAATAAAGCGAAATTATCCGCATTTAAAAAGAAAAAAGCAGATCCAATAATCCCTGTAGTAACTAAAATCTTTCCTATAAAAGATAATGACATCCTTTTAATTATAACAAAAAATACTTCTACAACAAATAAACCCCCACACTTATATATAGGTGTGGGGGTAAATAAAGAGCTAGTGTGTTTTATTTTGACTTTGTTCTATTTCTGGCGATTTTTTTTCAATACCAGGCCTTTCTTCAATTAAGGCAATAATGAAAATAATTAATATAAATACAAAAAAAACAATTTCTGTTATATTAATCTTATTAGAATTATGTTGTTGCTGTTTTTTATTCTCCTCAGCTTCTTTATCTTTCATAATCATTCTCCTTGTTTAAAATTTGTCAAAAAAACGATACTAATAACAGTATGCAATATTCAATTAAGCTTGTCAAAGCGCTAAACGATTTAATCGTACAGTCTGATTAATTCATCAAATTTTATAAGTCTTTCTTTTACAGGTGCTCCGATTTTTACTGCATCAACGTTGGCGGCTTTAGCTAAATGAATGATGAAAACATCTTTGGTTTCTCCTGAGCGATGAGATACTATGGTTTTTAAACCATTCTCTTGAGCCGCTCTTATGGTCTGACAAGTTTCAAACACAGTTCCAATTTGATTAGGTTTTATTATTACTCCATTAATCAATTTTTCTCTAGCAAATTTTTCAACTAATTGCGGATTAGTAACTGTTATGTCGTCTCCAATAACCCATGCACGAGAAAATTCACTATTAAACATTTTAAAACCATCAAAATCTACTTCGTCAAAAGGATCTTCTATAGACATTAATAATTTTGATTCTATTAAATAATTAAGAAATTCTTGTTTTAATGCTTCTGAGGATATTAGATTATTTTCAAAATTATACTTACCTTCTTTATAAAAATTAGAAGCTGCTACATCTAACGCCAAAGAAAAAGAATCGGCTAGGTCTTCTGAATTTATCATATCTTCCATTATTTTTATTGGTTCAAAATTATTTTGGAAGTCTAATGAATAACCTCCTTCATCGCCTATTTTTAATTCTTGTAATTTATATTTTTCAAGCAATAAATCACCGAGCTTTTTATAAAAATCAGTTAGAACCTTAATACAGTCTATGTACGTTCCGTCTTTCGGATCAACAACCACCATATACTCTTGAATGTCTAAATTATTATCAGTATGAGCTCCGCCATTTATTAAATTAGAAAAAATCAACGGTTTTTTATTAGAAATAAGTCCTCCCCAAAATTCTTGTTTCAAAACTTGCCATAATTCTTTGTTTTCTTTTGCGGCTAAAGCGCGAGCAAAAGCTATTGATATGCCCAGCATTAAATTACCACCAACTTTCTTTTTATCCTCCGTTCCATCAAGGCTAATTAAAAAACTATCAATATCTTTAATTGAAGAAAAGTTTTTGTGTATTATCTCTTTTTTGACCAATGTATTTAAAACATTCTCTGCTTCTTCAAAACTCAAAACAACAGCTTCTTTTTTGCCCGTACTTTTTCCAGACGGAATTTGCGCAAAAAAAGAATTAAGATTTTCATCTACAACTTCTACTTCTATAGTAGGTTCTCCTCGTGAATCAAGAATTTTATGAACTATAATATTCTCTAATATCATATTGGATAATTTAATAATTTAAGATTTTACTTCCGCAAACTGTCCGTCAGACTGAAATCCTTTAATATTTTCCATAGTTGTGTTCAAAATTCTCTGTAGGGCCTCTATGGAATTAAAAGCATTATGCGGAGTTATGAGAACGTTAGGCATTTCCATCAAAATATGATTATAAAGCATGTTCTTAATTACATCATCTTTAAGTCTAGTCTTGGTAAGATAATTTAATTCATCTTTTACTTCACCTTCGTCTTCTAGAACATCAGTGGCATAACCAGCCAAATTTCCAGATTTTAAAGCAACTATTAAAGCTTCTGTTTGCACGATTGCTCCACGAGCAGTATTAACTAAAAAAGCACCTTTTTTAATAAGTTGAAAATTATCTTCATTAATTAAATAATGTGTTTCTTTGGTATAGGGAGCGTGAATGGTAATAATATCAGAATTTTTTAATAAATCTTCTAGGGATACATATTTGTAATTTTGCTCAACGGCATGTGTTTCATTTGGATGAAGATCGTAGGCGATAATATTCATTCCAAAACCATTAGCAATTTTTATAGACTCTTTCCCTATTCGTCCAGTACCTATAATTCCTAAAGTTTTCCCTTTTATGTCTACTCCTTGAAGACCTTCTAAGGAAAAATCTCCGTGTTCTTTTATTTGATCTATGCTCTGATAAATCTTTCTAGTTAAATTTAAAATCAAACCAAAGGCATATTCAGCCACAGTGTTCACGCCATAACCTGGAACATAACCAACCTTAATTCCTTTTTTCTTACAATAAGCTAAATCAATATGATCAAAGCCGGTTGAGCGAGTCGCTACAAATTTCAAGTTAGGAAAATTACTTAACATTTCTTTATCTAAAACCGAACCTACAAAAACAGAAATTATATCAAAATCTTTTTGAGAAGGAATATTAAATGATTCTAATTTTTCCTTACTAAAAAATAAATCGTCTTCAGAAAATTTTTGCTTAACAATTTCTTCTTCCCAATCTTTTAATTCAAAAAATGCTATTTTCATATTTATGTAAATTAATGATAATTATTTTTAATTATACCCTAAAACATTCGCCTAGGGCGAATGTTCGGGAGGATAAAAAATAAACCCCCACACTTAATATAAGTGTGGGGGCGAAAAGCAATTTGAAATGTTGTGGTTCACTTGTAATATGATTAGCTAAAAATACTAAAGAACTACCTACTAAATCCTTTGTCTCTTCTTAGTTTTAAAAGCATTCTTATTTCTTTACATTTTTGGCAAATTTTTCTTTCTATTACTCTCTTTTCCACAAGACAAAAAAGTTTTTTCATTAATTTCTTTGCCTGACCTTCGGCGTTTATATAGTTTTTGTCATTATGCAATTTATAGTCTTCTATTACCATACAAAGAATGTTCTTTTTTGTTTCTAATCCAAGATAAACATCTTTGTAGTGTTTGTTTGGATTCACCCAATGCACGATTCGAAAAGAATCGGTTAGTAACATGCTTTTTGGTTTTTTATGCCAAATCACTTGACCCTTCCGAGTCATTTCTGTAATTTGTATTATTTTACAAATTGACTGTCGTGTCTGCTCATCCATATAGCGCCTCCTTTAGTTCGCCATATCCGCCAGTTGACGGAGTAGGCGACCTTTTATATTTTTAAAATCAAAGAACAACTTATATTGATAAGCCTAGCAAAGCACCAGGGAAAAACAAGGTTAATTTTTTATTTTCCTTTTTCTTTTTCCGCAATCATTAAAATGTTTTTGATAATTGTATCAGGAGTTAAAGATATACTTTCTATTCCTTTTTCTACTAAAAACGCAGTAAATTCAGGATAGTCGGAAGGAGCCTGTCCACAAATACCAATATACTTTTTCTTCGCTGTACATTTAGTAATAATATCCGCAACCATTTTTTTCACCGCTTCGTTATTCTCATTAGCAATATGTGTAATGACACCAGAGTCTCTGTCCATTCCTAAAACTAATTGAGTTAAATCATTTGAACCTATAGACATTCCATCAAAAATTTCCAAAAATTCATCAGCTAAAAGAATATTAGATGGTATCTCGCACATCACATATACTTTGAGTCCCTCAAGCGCAGACTTACGCAGACTAGACGCTGACTGACGCGGACTACGAGAAAGCCCGTACTCTTTCATAACACCAAGAACTTTCTGCCCCTCTTCTGGCGTTCTACAGAAAGGAACCATAGGTACTATATTAACCAACCCCATAACTTCACGGACTTTTTTAAAGGCCTTACATTCCAAACCAAAAGCTTCTTTAAATTTTGGATCATAATAACGAGACGCACCTCTCCAGCCAATCATAGGATTTTCTTCCTGTGGTTCATATAAGCTTCCGCCCACGAGTTTACTATATTCATTAGTTTTAAAATCAGAAAATCTAATGATTACATCATTAGGCCAAAAAGCAGCAGCAATTTTAGCAATACCTTCCGCTAATTCATCAATATAAAAATCTGATTTGATTTTATAGCTAGGTGTTCTTTTGTCTATTTCTTTAATAATCTTTCTTGCTTCAGTATTTTTTTGTTTTTTAATTTTTTGATAATTAATCAAAGCATTAGGATGTATGCCGATATGAGAAGCTATAATAAACTCCAATCTGCCTAAACCAACTCCGCTTACAGGCAAATGACTATTTTTAAAAGCTTCGCCAGGAGAACCAATATTAAGCATTACCTTGGTCTTTATTTTTGGAATTTTGTTTAATCTTTGCTTATTAATGATAAAAGGTAATTTTCCTTTATAAATTCTTCCCTCTTCGCTAGAAGCACAATCAACTGTAATTTCCACTCCATCCTTCAAAAGCCTTGTCGCTTTTTCAGATCCAACAATGCAAGGAATTCCCAATTCACGTGAAACAATTGCAGCATGACTAGTACGTCCACCTTTGTCAGTAATAATAGCTGAAGCAATTTTCATAATTGGCTCCCAATCAGGATCAGTTATTTCAGTAACTAAAATTTCTCCTTTTTTAAACTGCAACATATTTTTAGTATCTTTGATTACCCGCACTTTTCCTGATGCTATTTTTTTACCAACAGCTATTCCAGAAAACAGTAATTTGCCTGTCTTTTTTAATTTAAATTCTTGATAAACATTCGGGTCTTTAGAAGAATGCACTGTTTCTGGTCTAGCTTGCACTATAAATAATTTTTGAGTTTTTCCATCCTTCGCCCATTCAATATCCATAGCTTGATATTTTCCTTTTTTTGCAGAAAAATGTTTTTCAACTTTCACAGACCAATCCGCTAATTTTAAAACTTCTTGATTGGTTAAAGAAAAAGCTTCTTGATCTTTTTTGCTGACATCAACAACTTTTGTTTCTTTAGAAGCGTAAACCATTTTCTTGTCCTTAACTCCTAGATCTTGAGCAATAATAGATTTAAATCCTTTCTCAAGCGTAGGTTTAAAAACTATAAATTCATCTGGTATAACTCGTCCTTGAACAATCATTTCCCCTAAACCATAGACACTATTAATAACCACAACTTTATCAAATCCTGATTCTGTATCTAGAGTAAAAATAACTCCGCTACTAGCTAAATCAGAACGCACCATTTTTTGAACACCAACAGAAAGCGCTGTGTCAAAATGACAAAAACCTTTATCTGTTCTATACGAAATAGCTCTGTCTGTAAATAAAGAAGCTATACACTTATGAACGGCTTCCTCTAGTGCCTCCTCTCCTGAAATATTTAAAAAGGTTTCTTGTTGTCCAGCGAAAGAAGCATCGGGCAAATCTTCTGCAGTAGCAGAAGAACGAACAGCCACATCTACTCGCTTCCCATATTTTTTTTCTAGTTGTTTATAAGTAAGAGCTAATATTTTTTTAATCTCAATAGGTAATTCAGTAGACAAAATAGCTTTTCTGCAACTCGCTCCTCTTGCTCGTAAATTTCTAATATCGTGCGTATTAAGATCTGATAAAACTTCTTTAATCTTATCGTCTAGTCCAGTCTTTTCGAAAAAAAATCTATAAGCATAAGCTGTCAAAGCAAACCCATTTGGAATACCAATTCCAAGCGGGACTAAATTTGAATACATCTCTCCGATCGCCGCATTTTTTCCGCCAACCAAAGGAATATCATTAATTCCTAATTCTTCAAACCATAAAACAAATTTTTTTTCTCTTTTCATCCCCATTTTTTTATTATTTTTTTTAATTATTAATCGCGATTATAATGTCTGCCACATTAGAACCAGTATCTCCTGTGTTTAAAAAATCGCCAATTTCTTTAAAGAAATTATATGAATCGTTATTTTTTAAATACTTTTCTATATTTAGATTTTTCTTTAAAGCTTTTTTCTTAGTAATTATATCACAAATACCGCCAGCATTATCAGAATTGTCTCGTCCATCTGACGCAAAAGAAACTAGGATTTGATTATCTTTTATAAACCTCAAACTAGAAAGAGACATTTCTTGATTTCTTCCTCCTTTGCCCTTCCCTGTGATTTTTACAGTTGTTTCTCCTCCATATAATAAGACAGTTCCTGAGTTTTCTTGGGACAATTCCTCAATAATTTCTTTAGCAACCTCTTTGGCTTCGCCTGTTAAATCATTTTTACGAATTTTAGGTAAATAACCTAATTCCCTAGATTTTTCTGCCATAGCTTCAAGAGCAGTCTGGCTAGAAACGAATAAAACATTTCTGTTTTGTTCAAAATATTTATCATCTTTTGGAGTTTCAACAAGATTCAATGGTGGAAAATTACATTTTTCATAAATATTGTATTTTTTAAGAACGTCCATAGCTTGTTCTATAGTAGTGGTGTCTTTAATAGTCGGACCAGAAGCTATAAATTCAAGATTATCCCCTACTACGTCAGAAAAAATCAAAGAAACAACACGAGCTGGATAAGCGTACTTAGCCAAAAATCCGCCACGGGCTAAAGACAAATGTTTTCTAACTGTATTCACTTCGTAAATATCTGCCCCAGAATGCATTAAAGCTTCAACCACTGCTGATTCTTCAAAACACGTAAAACCTTTTGGCTGGCAAAGTAACGCTGAGCCACCGCCAGAAATTATAAAAATAACTAAATCTTGTTCGGTAAGACCAAAAAGAGATTTAATAATTTTCTTTGTAGCATCCACATTACGAGGAGACATCAAAGGATGATCGCCTGTAAAAGTTTTTAATTTTTTTAATTTTCCTTCATGCACATCCAATACAATTCCGCCAGTCAATCTTTTTCCTAAAATCTTTTCCATAGCCGAACCTGCTTCTAAAGAACATTTTCCGATTCCAATAATTAAAATCTTCTTGGCATTTTTTAAAGAAAAAGAATGATTATTTACTAATAATTTTTCATTTTTAATTCTGATAGAATTCAAAACTGCCTTTCTTGTATCAATAGCATTTAAGCCGCTCTCAATAATTTCAAGCACTTTTTTTCTATCTTTAGATGTCGCTAATTTTTTAAAATTTTTTATTTTCATCCCCCACATAACAAAGACCAGAAAGTGAAACTTTCATAATCAATATCATTAAATTATTTTTTTACGACTTACTCATTAATTTTACATCATCTAGTATTTATACTTTATCAGTCTTAATTATGTGGGGGATTCATTCCATGCTTATTATACCAAATAATCAAGATTTTATTAAAATTCCTAACGGCTCAATATATGAGCCGTTGGAAATGGTTTGAAATAGCCTTAATTTATAAAAAAGCCCCCGCGAACGGGGGCTTTATGGTTTTACTATTATACTGATATATCATCAAATATAATCGGAATTATTTTTCTGAATTCTGCCAAAAGAGATATTGCTACCTCTCTCATTTGAGGATGTGCTTTTGTTGAGCAACGAAGTTTGAAAAAATGACGCCATTCTCTTAGATTATAAGTAACGATAATTTCGGTCTTAAGAGAATTAGGAAGAACAGAACGTGCTTCCTGAGGAGTAGCACCAAGTTTTCTTAATTCGTTGTATTTCTGTTCAGCTTCTTTCATAGACTTCTCCCAGATTAAATATCCAGAATCGTCTTTTCCCCAAAAACACGGTTTTATGAAAACTACCTCGCCAGATTTTTGGTAATCACAATAACGAGTAGATTCCTGACTATAAGAACCAAGTCTGTGACGCACTATTTCATGAGTTACACCACGATCACAAACAATCCGCACAGTTACCTTTTCATGTTCTATTACTGATTCGTGATGATTTTTAAGAATGTTGGCTATAAATTTTTTAGCCGAATCTAAAGTTATATTGGTCTCGCTTTTGTAACAAACTCGTCCATATTTTTCTAAAGATTTTAAAAATCTTTCTCCATTCAATTCATCTTCAATTACAAAATAAGCTTTTATTATTTTCATAAAACACCTCCGAAGTTTTTAAACAACTAAAAACAGCCTAGGGTATTTAGGCTGTTTTAGCAAATATTTTTGATTTACTTCTCTATTATATCAACAGAACTTACAATTACTGGTTTAACTGGCTGAGACATTTCGCCAGAAGGAATAACTGGAGCTGAAGCAATTTTATCTACTACATCCAATCCTTCAACAACTTGTCCAAAGATTACATAATTTTTTGGAAGTGGAGTGTCGGCGTGCATTATAAAGAATTGACTACCATTAGTATTTGGCCCGGAGTTAGCCATCGCTACAGTTCCGCGAGTATATTCCCCAGAAAACGGCTCGTCATCAAATTGATAACCTGGTCCACCCATTCCAGTTCCCTCTGGATCACCACCTTGAATCATAAAACCTTTTATAATTCTATGAAAAATAGTATTTTCGTATAAACTATTTTTAGCTAAATAAACAAAATTATTTACTGTAATAGGCATATCTTTAATATTTAAGGATATTTCAATATCACCTTCTGATGTTTTTAATATAGCGTTATAAACTTTACTCTCGTCTATTTGCATATCCGGTTTTGGTAAATTCATATTTTTTGGTTGATTAATTGTTTGAGCGTTTTCGTTAACGCCATTGTTAATTGTTTGCTTATTCATAATATCTCCGCCGTAAAAATAAATAAAAACAAAGAAAAGAATCGGTGCTAAAATTGATAATATTTTTTTTATCATATTGAATAATTATTATATTGGTTAGTATTATTTTTACCAAAAAACTAAAGTGTTTTAAGGAACATCTCTTAGTCGTTCCGAGAAATACTTTATTTTTTTGGTAAGATTACTTTATTTTATACAGTATTTATTTAATTAGCAAATTATTAATTTTTCGCCAAATTGCATACATTGCATAAGTATCCAATTTACAATAAGCCAATAAATCTTTAGTTATTTTATCTTTTTCTTCTTTAGGAATAGAGTTTAGAGCAATTTTGTCCCAACTCTGAGACGCAGTGCCTCCTTCTTGTATACAAAGATCTTTATAAGATAATTCTGGAGCGAGCACTGGTAAAACACGCTTTATTGAAGTGCTCCCTTTAAAATCTTTATGAACATAATGTTGTTTGGAAAAAATATCCATTAAATCATAAATTCGACTATTTATAGATTCCATAAATAATTTAAATTCTGGCAATCTTTCCGCTAATTCTTTATTCATCTTACATTCAAATTTTTTATTCCACACGATAATCGTGCCCACATTGCCGATGTGTTCTTGAAGTGTCTCTGCTAATGCCCTGCTCGGATCGGAAGGTTTGGTATGTAAAAATTCAAAATGTTCCAGCTTAGCTAGAACACCCTGATCCTGTCGAATGGGTGCCACTAATTTATGAAGTGAATATTGAAATGGAATTTGCTGATACGGAGAATAACTATCAAAACGAGGAACTGCTGTTGGGCAAGTTTCGTAATCTAGAAAATATAATGGAAAAATTAAATTTTCAAGTTCTCTTGCTATTGATTCTTTTTCTACCATAATCTTATCAAAAACAAAGGATTCAACTTGATTTCTTTGAATATCGGTAAGTTTAATATCCTCTGGAATTTCATCAATACAAAAAATATTAGCATCAACTAATTGTTGAATTTTCTTTTTACTATTGCCTATACGAGCTATGTCATGAATGCTATATTTCGGAACGCAAGGATTTGAATAGCAAAAAGTAGGACAATGGTTATTCCTACTTTTATAAAGACAACTACAAGGACCTTCTGGCTCAATGTCGCTTGAAAGATATTCTAAAGCCATATCCATCTCCTCGTTTACCTCATCAACAATTTTCTCAACAGACTCGGTTACATCTTCAATTAAAAAAAGATTTTTTAAGTCTAATTCTCCTGAACGCGTATATTCAGAATTCAAATGCATTATTTTTATTTTCTTAACGTCCAAATCTAATTTTCTAAGCAAATTAACTTGAAAAGCCAAGTCGTAAAAATGTTTTTTTTCTTTAATCTGATTAGTGGCCTTTATTTCGGATATTATATAACCACCAATTTGCTTGTCGTATTCTAAGACATCAACCGCTGCTAAAAAATCACTCTTAACGAAAATTGGTTGAAATAAGATAGACTCTTTTTTATCAATATATTGTTGGGTTAATTCTTGTGCTTTCTCTCCTATGCCCTCAATCAAAATTCCAGTCGGAAAAAGTTTTCTCGCTAATAACTCAACTTCGTTTCCGGTTTCTATTATAGCCTCCTCAAATTCAGATAATTTTGATTGTTCTTTATATATATCTGGCCTATATATTTTAAGCCAAACATTTTTCTTACATTCTCTATAAAGAAGATAATTAGATTTTGAAATAGTTGTCATAAACAATAGTATAAATTAGCGATTGATAAATTGATAGTTAACAAACAAAAAACCGCCTTATAAAAAGACGGTTTTTTTATAGAACTAGAAGTTTCTATTGTTGTAGCCACCTCTATCTCCACCTCCTCTATTGTAGCCACCACCACCACCGCCTGTTCTTTTTGGGCGATCTTCCATTGGACGAGCTTCGTTTACAATGATTCTTCTGCCACCTAGTTCTTTTTCGTTGAACATTTCAACCGCTTTTTCAGCGTCGGCGTCATTCTCCATTTCTACGAAACCAAATCCTCTGGACCTACCTGACATTTTATCAATTATGACGTTTGCTGAAGAAACTGTACCAGCTTCACCAAAGAATTCTTTTAATTCTTCATTCGTGGTGCTGTAAGGCAAACCGCCAATATATAATTTTTTAGCCATTAATTTGATTTATTTATACTATAGGACGACCACTCATCTTGTACTCTTCTTACATCAAATAAATGACAGAACGAGATCAATTGAGAACCTACAAAAAAAATGATACTATATAACAATAAATAAAGCAAATTTGGCATGCTTATAGATGAAGTAAAAATTAAAGCTATCGCAGGAAACGGAGGTACAGGAGCCGTAGCTTTTGATAAAAATAAATTAGCCTTAGGACCAGCTGGCGCAAGCGGTGGTCGTGGCGGAGATATTTATTTCATAGGCATATCAAACCTAGGAGCCCTAAGTCAATTTAGGTATAAAAAAATAATAAAAGCTATTAGCGGTAAGGATGGCCGACCACAATACAATGACGGACAAGACGGAGAAAGCTTAACACTTAAAATTCCTGTCGGCACAATCATACATAATTTAAGCACAGGACAAGAGACAGAAATAACTAAAATTAACGAAAAGATTTTAGTAGCCAGAGGAGGAAGAGGAGGAAGAGGAAATTTTCATTTTAAATCAGCTACCAATACTAGCCCTGAAGAATTTGAAGTAGGAAGGTCAGGGCAATCATTTGATTTAAGATTAGAATTAAAATTAATAGCGGATATTGGATTTATAGGATTGCCTAATATAGGAAAGTCTAGTCTTCTTAATGAAATTACTAATGCTAGAACCAAGGTAGCAAACTATCCATTTACTACACTAGAACCAAACCTTGGGGTCTATTATGATATTATTCTTGCCGATATTCCTGGACTTATTAAGGGCGCTGCTAAAGGCAAAGGTTTGGGTATAAAATTTTTAAGACATATAGAAAGAACGGAAATCTTATTCCATTTTATTTCCTCGGAATCCAAAACTCCTATTACTGATTACAAAAATATCCGCAAAGAATTAGAAAAATATAATAAAAAACTTTTAAAAAAGAAGGAATACTTGATTATTAGTAAAACCGATACCTTGCAGCCAAAAGACATTAAAAGAAAAATTTCTGATTTTTCCAAAAAATTAAAAATTCCAAAAACAAGAATCTATCCCGTTTCAATTTATGATTTTGATAGCGTAGAAAATATAAAGAAACTTCTTAATAAGATTTCCGATAAAAAAAGTTTATAGTTTTTTTATATATTTTTCCAATAACTTTTTAGCCTCTATTATATTTTTAACTGTCATTAATTTAATACGTATTTTTTTGGCGTCATCAAATCCTGAGACATAAGATTTGTAGTGTTTTTTTATAACATCAAAATGTTTATTATCTCCAAAAATCTTTTCAAAAAGTTTTGTATGTTCCAAGACTGCTTTTAATTTTCTTTTTAATGTTATTCCCTTTGTTTTTGAATTAAAAAACCATGGATTGCCAAAAAGTCCCCTTCCCACCATTATTCCATCCACTCCGTATTTTTCATATTTTTCTTGCGCTTCACTTAAGCTCTCTATATCTCCATTGCCTAAAATTAATACACGGTTTTTAGCTTGTTTTTTATCTCTTATCTTCACTGCTTCGGCAATAACATCCCAATGAGTTAATACTTTAGACATTTCTTTTTTTGTTCGCCCATGAATCGTAATGGCCGATAAACCAACATTTAAAAGTTGTGGTAACCATTTTTTAATTTCTATTTCATTAAAACCAATACGTGTTTTAACTGATACCGGGAGTTTGCCAGCCCCACGTATGGTTTCTTTTATTATCCTCCTTGCTAACCTAGGATTTTTTATCAAACTCGCTCCAGCTCCTTGTTTTAAAATCGCTCTATCTGGACACCCCATATTTATATCAATTCCATCAAAACCTAACTCTTGCGCCAACAAAGCGCATTTATAAAAATTTTCCGGTTTAGAACCAAAAAATTGTACAACGATTGGATGTTCTGCCTTATCAAAAATAAGATCTTGCATTAATTTATCCCTACCTCTAGAACACAACCCATCACAAGAAACAAATTCTGTCCAAATAACATCTGGTTTTCCATGTTTCGCAATCATTCGCCTAAAAGCTGCATCGGTAACATTAGACATAGAAGCAGAAGCCGTAATAGGACGCTTTTCCTTTTTTGCCTTCTCCGATATTTTTTTCCAGAATCCTTTCATAATTTAGTGATTAGCGACTAGCCACTAGCGACTAGTCGAATCCAAAATAACCTTTTATTTTTTAATATTAATCACTAGTGGCTAACTCCTAGTGGCTAATAGCTAATTAATAATTCCTCCGCCGAGCATTTTTAATCCTAAGCTTGTCGAAGGGCTCCTTTCGTAAAATACAACCGACTGTCCTTTGGCTATAAATTTTTGAGGACTATCGAAAACCATTTTATAATTATTCTTTTTAACATTAGTTATAAATAATTCAGCCCCAAAGAGCGGTTGTCTATAACGAACTCTAGCTAATACCTTCATTCGCCCATTCGCGCGAATAAGGGATATGGTGGATGCAGGATTAATTAAACTGACATTAATTAAATTAATTTCTTTTTTAAATAAAGCTGGATTATTTTTCCCTTGAGCTACTATTATTCTATTGGTTTTCAAAATTTTATCGGCAACATAGTATGGTTTATTGTCTGGCGTTTTAGCAGTTTTACATAAATGCAGTCCATGTCTTTGTCCTAACGTATAATAATAAACTCCATCATGTTCGCCCAACTCATTCCCTTCTGTATCAACAATTTTTCCTTTTTTTGATTTTATATATTTTTTAAGAAAATCTTCAAGTCCAATTTTTCCCAAAAAACAAATCCCCTGCGAATCTTTTTTATTAGCATTAAGCAATTTAAACTTTTGAGCAATTTTTCTAACTTCCGGTTTTTTTAAATCTCCTAAAGGAAACAAGCAATGTTTCAATTGTTTTTGAGTCAAAGTCCAAAGAAAATAACTTTGATCTTTGTTTTTATCTTTAGCGATAAACAATGAATAGCTGGTAGTGAGTTTTCTGTTTTTTAAAGCTTTGAATTTAGATTTTTTTTGGAAATTGGAAATTGGAAATTGGAAATTTGGCTTCAAGTCTACATAGTGCCCAGTCGCTACATAATCAGCTCCCATTTCTAATGCCTTGTCTAAAAACAATCCAAATTTTATTTCCTTATTACACATCACATCAGGATTAGGAGTAATCCCATCTCTATAACCATCAATCATATATTTCATAACATTCTTTTTATATTCTTTTTCAAAATCAAAAACATAAAAAGGAATACCCAAAACCTCCGCTGCCCTACGAGCGTCTTCTAAGTCTCTATCGGCGCAACCATCTAAATTAAAACACTTCAAATGTACCCCAATTACACTGTATCCGTCCTTTTTTAGAACAGCGGCTGCCACTGAGCTATCGACACCTCCAGACATTCCTACAAACACCTTAAGCTTAGATTTTTTTTGTTTAATTACCATAAGTTTAAAGATTACTAATAATCTATCATTTAATAAAGCCCCCTTACTCTATTGCGAGTAAGGGGGCAGTTTTTAAGATTCTTTGGATTCTTTTTGTTGTTTTACAAACAATTCAAAAAACAAAGATTCTAATTTTCGTAACATCCCAGCTATTTTTTCCTCAAGAATATCTATTCTCGCAAATATCTTTCTAGATTCTTCTCTACATTCATCTTTTAATATACAAAGATTACAACCAGTTTTTTCATTGCGAAAACTGCAGTTTTTAACATAATCACATTCTTGATTAAACAAAGAATTAAGCTCTTTCTGTAGCGATTGAACTTCTACTTTTTTAATCAAAATAATATCCTCAAGATCCCCAAATCTTAATTCTTTCAAATTATTCATATTATCCTCCTTGACCGAATATTCTTATATTATAGGTCTTTTAAATAACTAACATCATAATAAAATACTTACCATTATAAATCAAATTATTCTTGCCTAAATGCTTTTTCTAACGTAAAATCAAATATATGCTTAGTTATAATGAATTAAAAATAGGAACTCTTTTTGAAGTTGACGGCACTCCGTATGAAGTATTAGCATACGAATTTTTAAGAATGCAACAAAGAAAACCTGTAGCAAAAACTAAGATAAAAAATTTAATAACAGGACAAGTTATTGAAAGAAATTTTCACCAAAACGAGAACCTTAAAGAAATCGAAGTAGACAAAGTTCCAATTATATATTTATATAACAACAAAGGACAATATTGGTTCTGCGAAAAGGGAAATCCAAAAAATAGATTCGAAATTTCTAAGGAAAAAGTTGGCAACGGTATTGATTTTATAAAATCTAATAGTGAAGTCCTAGCTATGAAATTAGACGAACAAATTTTGTCTATAAAACTTCCAATTAAAATTGAAGTAAAAATCAAAGACGCGCCCCCAGGTACACGTGGCAATACCGCACAAGGAGGAACAAAAATGGCGACACTAGAAACCGGAGTACAAGTAGCTGTCCCCTTATTTATAAACACCGACGATATTATTAGGATAAATACAGACACTGGACAGTACGTAGAAAGAGTAGAGAAAGCGAAATAAGAAATAGACTATATTATATTCTCATCTTTTTTAGGGCTTTCGGGAATACTTTCTTGATCTCCAAAATCTTTAGTCAAACTTTGTTTTAACGCTTTTCTTAAATCAACCATGTCTACCTTTTTTTTAGCCGGTCTATCAAAATGTTTTGGAGCTGTTCTTCTTTCTTGCTCTCTATGTCCAAAGGAATTGCCTTTATATTTGTCTGTTTGTTCTAAAACTTCAGATAAAGGACGTTCTGTTGTTTTACCTAACTTATTTTGTGCCAATTCTCTTCCTCCAACTGACCATTCTAATGCTATCTTCTTTTCTATAACTTCTCTTGGAGTACTATAGACTCTACGGCTATTTTCTATAACGACATCCTTAAAACTTTCTCCTGATTGTTCTAACGGCCCTACAGATTTAGCAGAAAATGGTTTAGAAGCAACACCATCAATCATTAACTTAGTATAAAAATTATATTTAGGAAGATTAACAAAATCATTTACCAAAAAATCTGGTTGATATTCTTTTTCTAAAAACTCTCCATCTTCAGCCCCAACCCTAAAAGCTATCATTGTGCCAACATTACCAAAAACAGCATCTCTAACTTTTGTATTTTCGCCGTTTGTTAGTTGACGAATATATTGATGAGCCATAATAAGACACAAATGATACTTCCTAGCTTCAGATAAAATAGCGGCAAAAGAATCAGTGGCAAAATTTTGAAATTCATCTACATAAAGATAAAAATCTTTTCTTTGATTTTCTGGTGTATCAACCCTAGACATTGCGGCTAGCTGAATTTTAGTAATAAGCATAGCTCCTAATAAATTAGAATTATCTTCTCCTATTTTTCCCTTAGAAAGATTAGCAATTAAAATCTTCTCTTCATCCATCATTTTTTTCATATCTATAGACGATTTAGATTGCCCTAAAACATTTCTAATAAGCGGATTAGTAACAAACTGCCCAACTTTATTTTGAATAGCAGCAGTAGCTTCACTTTCTAATCTTTGGGTATATTTAGCAAATTCATTTGTCCAAAAACTTTTTACCACTGGATCTTGCAAATTATCAACAATAACTTTTCTATACTCCTTGTCCGAAAGAAGTCTCATTATGCCTAATAAAGTAGAACCTGGATATTCTAAAAGCGCTAATAAAGAATTATTTAATATGTACTCCATTCTAGCAGACCAAACATCGGGCCATATTTTTTTGAAAACACCCATAATGCCAGAAGCCACTAAGTATCTGTATTCTATCCCTACCTGTTCCAACGGATTAAAAGCAATAGGGAAATTAATATCCTGAGGATTAAAATAAACGACATCATTTAGTCTTTCCTCTGGAATAAAATCAAGTATTTTTTCAGCTGTTTCTCCATGAGGATCAACCAAAGCAACGCCCTTCCCAGCCTTAATATCAGCCACAATCATATTTTCTAACAACGTTGATTTTCCTACGCCCGTTTTACCTATGATGTACATATGGCGTCTTCTATCGTCAGTTTTTATACCAAATCTTTTTTCTTCGTTTCTAAAATTTGTTTTTCCAAATATTGTTATATCATCCATAGTAAGTAAATTGTTATTTAAGCAATTGGTAAACTAACAGGAGGCTCTCCTTTTCTAGTTTCTAATCTGCGCAAAAGCGGAGCTTCCACGCTAGATAATGGGAAGTGATAAATTGTTGCTAATTCTTCTGTACATAAAATAGAAGTTTTTGAAGGAATAGATCTTAATCTATAAGCGTCATAGATAGCTCTTTTTCTTGCATGTACTTTGCTTTTTCTAAACCAACTCTTAGTTGTAAATTTAGAACTAGTAACAAATGTCTTGGTATCGCTTACAATTTTAAAACTATTCATATCCTGAGTGCCAAATTGTTTAAAGGCGCCAGATATAGCAGAAACATTAAGTTGTGTAAATTCATCTGCCTTATCAATATAAACAAACCTCACGGCTGTTTCAAAACCAAATTTAGAAACCTT
This sequence comes from Patescibacteria group bacterium, assembly GCA_018896875.1. Classification (GTDB taxonomy): domain Bacteria; phylum Patescibacteriota; class Minisyncoccia; order UBA6257; family 02-FULL-45-10c; genus JAHILT01. The sequence goes on along the minus strand of JAHILT010000006.1, from coordinate 38,241 downwards.
ATTTTCAACAGCCTCCAAAACATTCCTTTCTCCTGGGGACAAATGCGGTGTTTGAAGTTTATCTTCATTTTGTTTTTTTTCATCTGCCCATATAGGTTCTTCAATAACTCCTTTTAATAAATTTTTAAAAAACTCTAAGAGACCATCAATAAGTCCGCCTAAAAAGCTGGGAGGAGATGACGGTTTTTTTCTCGCATACATTTTATCTCTTATCTCGTCTCCTTCTTCTTTCCATTTTTCTCCGACGGGCATCATAAGATACTGAAGCCAAATAGCCTCTCCTTCGTGTAATTTGGACATAACTTCTGTTATAGCAGAGACAGGATCAAGTCTTTGTTCTTCAGATGGAGACTCAAAATAAGGATAAGTTTTTATAGGATACGGATTATCTTTAGATAAAACATAGTCATTGCCCCAAATATCATAAGTATTATTAGGTAAAACATTCGGCATAAAATTTATATAATCATCAGCCAAAGATATTTCTGCATCAGGATATTCAGAATAAACCGCAGATTCAACTAAATTTCTAGTAAATTCTGGCGCCCTAACATAAAAACTTACACCACCGGCATAACCAACAATTTCAAAAGAATACCAAGGCATAACCTTTCCTTTTAAATAAATATCTTCCCATGATAACTCTCCAGAATAGAGACTATGGAGTCCAGTAAAAATATTCTCCATCGCTTTCGGAGTCTTTAAAATATTTCTTGGAAGTCTAATTTCTAAAAAAACCCATTCCATTTTTTGCAAAAAAAGAACTCTTAATCCCCAACACCAAAAATTTATAAAAATAAAAAACAAACCGATAGGCATAATCACCCACCAGCTACTTATTAAAAACTCCGAAATAAATCTTCCTATGCTAGGCGCTATTTCCCAGATATTCATATCCATATAGTATTATTCTACAAGAAAAGAACCAAAAAACAAAAGCTAATAGAATTAAGCTAGATTAGCTTTATACTTACCATCGTCTAAACGAGTAAAATGTTTTCTGTTTTGAAGATTAATAAAAATAGTATTTTTCTTAAAAATTCTTTCTTTTAAAACAAATTCTATTAACTCCTTTGGTTTAAGTGGTCCCTGACTTTTCAAAATTCTTGCCATTACTTCTTTGGCTGTGCCAGAAATATGTCCAAATTCTTTCAAATTGTACATACCACGTCCAACTAATATAAACTTGCTATCTTTAATAAGTTCATTATGTACTGTTTGAGAATTAATTTTTTTATCAACATTTTTATATACTTTGATAGCATTGGCTATTTCCGTAAAATGCAAAGATTTCTTTTCTTTCTTTAAAACCATATAAGCCCAATCGCAAATAGTACGAGGATTAATTTCTTTCCAACTAGATAAGCCAAAATCTCCAAAATTATTAATATGGAAATTTTTAGAAATAGAAATATAATTTAAAGCTATTAAATCTTTTAAATTATTAGGCTTAATAGCTTCTTTGAAAACTTTATCTACGCTGTTATGAGAAAGAACTTTTTCTTTCTTAGTTTTCATATATTTAACAAGCTTGGTAATAAAACCAATAATTTTTTTCTGTTTAGCATCTTCTTGATACCAATAAGAATAAAATTCCCCATCTTCTGTGTAATATTTAAAAGAACCGTCAAGTTCTAATAAAAACTTAATTTGGTTATTAAACATTGGAGAAGTTTTTTCTCCAAGTAATAATTGAAAATCAGCCAAAAGCAAGGTTTCTCTTCTAGCTCCGCCCATATTTTTAACATGCTTGCTTGTAGTTGTTAAAAGTTTGTCTAAAATTCCTCCTTTAATAAACTTTCTAAGTTCTTTTAATGACTCGGCTTCAATCTGTCTTACTCTTTCTCTAGTGATAGAATAATTATTACCAAGCTCGGCCAAAGTGATAGGCTTTCCATCTCTTAATCCAAAACGACGTTCAATAACATCTTTTTGTCTAGAATTTAAAATACTTAATATTTGATCTAGTAATTTTTCTGTATTGCTTTTAATCATACATTTATTATTTTTAAATCAACCCTACTTATTACCTATGAATATAATGCCATAAACTATTTCTTTTGTAAATAGGTCAAAAGCGGACTGGCCAAAAAGATGGAAGAATAGGTTCCTATAACTGTTCCAACTAATATCAAAAGCACGAAATGACTTAGACTAAATGCGCCAAATAAGAACATAGACGTTAATACCAATACCAATGTAAAAGATGTATTTATTGATCTAGTAAGTGTTTGGTTAATACTGATATTTATTATTTCGCCCAACTTCTTACCTTTTTGAGTTATTAAGTTTTCTCTTATTCTGTCAAAAACAACAATCGTATCGTGAACCGAAAAACCCATTATTGCTAATATTGCCACAACAAAATTAGAATCAAGTTCCAATCCCTTAATGTTCCCCCACCACGCATAAAGTCCGGCCGAAATTATAGCGTCATGAAAAAGACAAATTAAAGTAGCCCAACCATATCTCCATGAACTAACTGGATAAGAAACTTTTCTAAAGGCAAAAGCTATATATAAAGAAATGCCAAAAAGAGTTAAGATAAAAGCCCAGATAGCTTTTTCTCTAAGTTCAGCTCCAATAATAGGTCCGATACTTTCAAAACGTAGTTCTTCAACTTGTCCAAAATCTTGTTTTATTTGTTCAAAATAAATTTGATGTTGTTCTTCTGAAAATTCTTTAGCTCTAATCATCAAAACTCCTTCTTCTAGCCCAGTAGTGACTACAAAATTATCAAGACCTAATGTAGTTTCTAAATAATTTTTTATTTCGGGAACATCAATTTCTTTTTCAGAGAGACTAAGTTGCCACAAAGTACCTCCAGCAAAATCAACACCTTGTTTAAAACCATAAGTAGAGATACTAAACAAAGATACCAAAACCAAAACAATAGAGATTCCTATAGATAATTTTTTGTATTTAATTAAATCAAACATATAGTTACTTAATTATCCTTTGCGTAAAATATTTTTAATAAATTCTTAGTAACTGTGATAGCTGTAAACATACTTATAATTACACCTATAAGCAAAGTTAACGCAAAGCCTTTTACAAAACCAGAAGTTAAATTATAAAGAATCAAAGCTGTTAAAATAGTGGTCAAATTAGAATCTCTAATAGAAGTCCACGCTCTTTTAAATCCTTCTTCTATAGCAATAAGTGTTCGCGATCCTTTTCTGACCTCTTCTTTAGTTCTTTCAAATATTAAAATATTTGCATCAATAGCCATACCAATAGATAAAACGAAACCAGCTATGCCAGCCAGTGTCATAGTTACCGAAAAAAGTTTAAACACAGCTAATGTCAAAGCTATATATATAAACAAAGCTATACAAGCAAAAAGACCTAGTCCTTGATAATAAAACAGCATAAACAACATTATAGCCAAAGTTCCCCAAATACCCGCCCAAAGAGTTTTTTCTAGAGAGTCCTGACCTAAAGAAGCGCTAATAGTTTGTTGATTTATTAAAGTAACTGGAGCTGGCAAAGCACCGGCGTTAAATCTTTCTACTAATTTTTTAGCTTCCTTAATATCGTCAATGCCTGTAATTTGCGCCCTGCCTCCACTAATTGGTTCGTTTACTCTTGGAGCACTTATAAGATTATTGTCTAAAAATATAGCCAATGGCTTTCCAACATTTTTAGTAGTTAATTGTTCAAAAAGCTCTGAGCCCTCACTATCAAATTCTATACTAACTAATGGCAAACCTACATCGGTGAAATTAAGATGCGCGCTTTTTATAAATCTTCCATTAAGATCGCTAAAAATAAATTCTGACTCAACAGGCGTAGAAGTAGAAACAGAATCAGGGATTTCTCCTATTTCGGCAAACTGTAAAAATGGAGTTTCTCCGATTTGTTTAATAGCTTCTTTTATGTCTTTCACTCCAGCAAGCTCAACATTCAAACGATAATCATCGCCAGACTGAGAAGCGGTAACCCTAGGCTCAGCAACGCCAAACAAATTAACTCTTTCTTCAATAACATCTCTTAGTCCATCCATAACATAGCCTCTATCGGCAGATGTGACATCTGTCATATCAACTTCGTAAACCAAATAACTTCCTCCAACTAAATCCAAGCCCATTCGCCATGGAAGATGCTGACTTAGGTATCCGCCAATTGGTGGCTTAGGATAAACAAAGAAAACCGCTAAAATAGTTAAAGCTAATACAATTATAAATAAAGTTAAATTTTTCGCTTTCATTTTTTAGGTCTAAATAATATGTTGATTATTGTACGAAATTATTTTTGAAATGGCAAATCATAAAAAATGTAAAATTATTAAAATTTAAAAACAAAACTAAAACCGCCATTTGGAGCAATTTCCAACGGCTCAATATATGAGCCGTTGGAAATTGCTCCATAGTTATTGGCACTCCCTTGACGAGAGTGCCAATGTTGATTTATACTATATTGTAATTAACTTTTAAATTACCCTATTAAATAATCCGCCAGCTGGCGGATTGCTCAAAGAACATTTAATAAAGTGTTCAAATTAATAAATTAATTTTTCGCATGTTTGACGAAAGAACATATAAAATATTAGAAGCTGCTATTCAAGAGTTTATTAAACAAGGACAACCAGTAAGTTCTAAAAAGATTGTAAATAAATATAAATTCGGAGTGAAAGACGCTACTATTCGTTCTGAATTCAATAAATTAACTGAACAAGGTTTTTTAAGTCAGTCTCACATTTCCGGAGGACGCATCCCTACCGATAAGGGTTATCAATTTATCGTTAATAATATAGTTCAAGATTTTTTTGATTCAGCAGAAATTTTTCATCAAAATTTTAATAAATTAATAAATCCCACACATAAATTATGTGTTGGGATAAACATTTTAGATGATGAAAAATGGTCAAACTTCTTAGATAAAATTTCTCAAGATATGCAACTCTTAAGTGCTGGTTACAGAACCGATGAAAATAGAGTTTACAAAACGGGACTAAACGAACTTTTTGAAAATTTAGAAATAAACGAACGAGATGATTTTTGTCAAATAGCCAAAGATTTTGAGATGCTTGATGAAAAACTAGAGAAACTTCCAAAGATAATAAATAATTCAAATTTTCCTAAAATATTTATTGGCAAGAAAAGCCCTGTTACCGAAAGCAAGTTTTTATCTGTAATAATAGATTCTTACAATATTGATAATAATAAATTTTATTTAGTAGCTATCGGACCGAAAAGAATGGATTATGAAAAAAATATTAAATACCTTAGAAAAATAAAAGAGTCGATTAAAAATAAAAAATAATTAAACTAATAAGATATGAAACAAGAAGAAAATAAAAATAAATCGAAAACAGATTTACTTGCAGAACAAATAATAAATTTAGAAAAAGAAAGGGACGAATATCTAAACGGATGGAAAAGAACAAAGGCTGATTATATAAACTTACAAACATCTGGATTAAAGCAAATTGAACAAATAGTAAAATTCGGGAATCAAAAACTTATTGAAGAATTACTTTCGGTCCTAGATAGTCTTGAACTATCCATAATAGCAACTAAAGACAAGGAGGCTCAAAAAGGAATTGAAACGATCTACTCCCAATTAGAAAAAATATTAAAAGACCATGGATTAGAAAAAATAAAAGCTTTAGGAGAGAAATTTAATCCATCGCTCCACGAAGCGATATCACAAGAAGAATCGGAAAAAGAAAGCGGAACAATTTTAGAAGAATTAGTAAAAGGTTGGAAATTAAATGATAAAGCGATACGACCCACAAAAGTAAAAATAGCAAAATAGCTAATGTGATACCAATATACGAATGCATTCGAATGATACGAATAATACTAATAAATACAAAAAATAAGTCGTAATAAACAATTAAAATTAAATTAAACAAATATATGTCAAAAATTATTGGAATAGATTTAGGAACAACAAATTCTGCCGTTTCTGTCGTTGAAGGAGGACAACCAAAAATCCTAGAAAATGCAGAAGGATCACGAACCACCCCATCAATTGTTGCTATTAGCAAAACAAATGAAAAACTAACTGGACTTTTGGCAAAGAGACAAGCGATAACTAATCCTAAAAATACTATCTTTTCTGTAAAAAGATTAATTGGTCGCAAATTTTCAGATCCAGAAATTGAAAAAGATAAAAAATGGCTACCTTATGATATACGCAAAGCTTCTAATGATGGCATAGAAATAAAAATGGGAGACAAATGGTATAAACCAGAAGAAATCTCCGCTATGTTTTTAGCAAAGCTTAAAAATGACGCTGAAGCTAAACTTGGAGAACCAATTACAGAAGCTATTATTACTGTCCCTGCTTATTTTGACGATAGTCAAAGACAATCTACAAAAAACGCAGGAGAAATCGCAGGTTTGAAAGTGAAAAGAATTATCAACGAACCTACCGCTGCCGCTTTAGCTTATGGGTTAAATAAAAAAAATGACGAACAAATCGTGGTTTACGATTTTGGTGGAGGCACTTTTGATATTTCTGTTTTGGAAGTTACTAAAGATACCGTTGAAGTAAAATCTACTGGAGGAGACACATATCTTGGTGGTGATGATTTTGATAAAAAAATTCAAGAACACCTAATTACTGAATATAGAAAACAAGAAGGCATAGATTTATCTAAGGATCCTTTGGCTGTACAAAGAATGAAAGAAGCGGCTGAAAAAGCTAAACATGAACTTTCTTCTTCTTTTGACACAGAGATCAACATTCCTTATATAACATCTGATTCCGCTGGTCCAAAACATTTCTTAACCAAACTTACTAGAGCAAAATTAGAAGAGTTAGTTAAAGAATACATAGATAAATCAATTGAATTAACAAAAGAAACTGTAAAGGATGCTGGTTTTAAACTAGAAGACATAGACGAAGTTGTTTTAGTTGGTGGACAAACTAGAATGCCAGCTATAATTGAGGCTGTTAAAAAAACCTTTAATAAAGAACCTCATCTCGGTATTAATCCAGACGAAGTAGTTGCTACCGGAGCAGCTATCCAAGGAGGAATATTACAAGGAGACGTAAAGGACATATTATTATTAGACGTCACTCCTCTTTCCTTAGGAATAGAAACTATGGGTGGAGTTTTCACTAAAATAATTGAAAAAAATACTACTATCCCAACCGATAAATCACAAATATTTTCTACCGCAGCCGAAAATCAAACATCAGTAGAAATCCATGTGCTCCAAGGAGAACGTGAAATGGCTACTGGTAATAAAACCTTAGCTAAATTTATTTTAGACGGGATTCCGCCATCACCAAGAGGCGTCCCTCAGGTTGAAGTAACTTTTGATATAGATGCCAATGGAATATTAAGTGTTTCTGCTAAAGACAAGGCCACCTCTAAAGTTCAATCTGTAAAAATAGAGTCTAGTACTAACCTTTCTAAGGAAGAAATAGAAAAATTAAAAAATGAAGCTACGCAATATGCAGAAGAAGATAGAAAGAAAAAAGAATTAGCTGAAACTCACAACCAAGCAGAAAGTCTTATTTATGCTTCTGAAAAATCTTTGCGTGAAGCAGAAGATAAGGTGGGACAAGAAATAAAAGATGAGGTTAATAAAAAAATTGAGGTATTGAAAAATCTCAAAACAAGTGAAGATATAGAAGCAATAAAATCAGCAACAACAGATTTATCTTCAGAAATACAGAAAATAGGGCAAGCTATGTATAAAAACAAAGAAAACGCTCAGCAACAAGGTAATGAACAAAAACAAGAAGATAATCAGTCTCAAGACGACGAACATCAAAAGGATAACGATCAGCAAGAAGAAGACAATCAAAAATAATAATTTTCTGTTATAATTAAACACTATAAATGATGAATAATAATTTATTGACGAAAAATGAAGCCGTTGAAGTAGATAGTTCTATGCCTAAAATTGTAAGCTTAGCTATTTTAGGAATAATCACCGCCTGTGGCGCAAGTTATTTTATTAATATTCTTTTTGGAGAAACTAGTCCATCAAGTTTTATTTTAGCAGCTTCATTCATAATTCTTTTTATCGTAATATTTTTTCTACAATCATTATTCATTAAAACAACAAAAATTAATTTGCTTGTTATCTTACTTGAAACACTCGGGCTAGCTTCATTTCTTGTTTTTAACAACCAATCTCTTGTCGTTTTTATAGCTATTCCTATTACCTATTTCTGTCTTTATAGATCTCTCAAGAAGAGCAAAGAAGTAATTAATAACCAATTAAAGATTAAAGTGTCTAAGGCAGCAAGACTTTCTGTGCCAAAAACAATAACTGCAATAATTATCTTAATTTCTGTTGTTTACTCCCAGCCATTTTATCCAGACAATTTAGTTATTTCTAAAAGTTTAATCAAAAGAATAATAGCGCCGTCTGAACTAATAATAAAATTAGCTAGCAACTACTTGCCTATAGAAATTAATAATTTTTCTATTGAAATGACCGCTAGTGAATTAGCCAAAGAAAATAATCTACATCCCCTTTTAGTAAATGAATTGCTTAAAAAAATGGGATTACAATTAGGGGCAGGAGAAACTATTCTTGATAATGTTTACAATTTAATTAATGAAAAAGTAAACAATTTAGACAAAAAAATAAAATGGATAATATTCGGATCTATACTCTTGTTGGCATTCCTAACGCTTAAGGGACTCTTTTTGCCAATTCGCTGGCTAATAGTATACGTTTTTATTTATATTTTTTATGAAATATCAATGGCTTTGGGATTTTCCAGGCTTACTTACGAAAAAATCAGCAAAGAAATAATAATTTTATAGTATGCAAATATATACATGGAAAAAGATTACTACCAAATATTAGGGGTTAATAAGAGTGCTTCTCAAAATGAGATTAAAACATCATATAGAAAATTAGCTCATAAATATCATCCAGACAAAGCTGGAGGAAACGAAAAAAAATTCAAAGAAATTAACGAAGCTTATCAAGTTCTTTCTAATAAAGAAAAAAGGGGGCAATATGATCAATTCGGAAAAACTTTTGATAACATGGGACAAGGTGGCGGATTTAATTATGCCGGAGGAAATCCTTTCGGAGGTTTTGGTTTTGACTTTGGAGGATCTCGTCAAAAAGAAGATTTTGATATTAATCAATTTGGAAATTTAGGAGACATTTTTGAAACTTTTTTTGGAGGAGGTAGAAAAAAAACATCAAAAAGACGGGGAGCTGACTTAGAGATTATTCAAGAAATAACACTAGAAGAATCTTTTCAAGGAGCTAACAAGCAATTAATTTATAATCGTTTCTCTAAATGTAAAAATTGTTCAGGATTAGGATATATAGAAAAAGACGGACTTGATAAATGCTCTAATTGCGAAGGTAGCGGAGAAATCAGGGAAATTAAAAAAACTTTTTTTGGACAGTTTGCCCAAACTAGAATTTGTTCAAAGTGTAATGGATTAGGACAAATACCTAAAAAATTATGTCCTTCTTGCTCTAGCTCTGGAAAAATACAAGAACGCAAAACTCTTAATTTTAATATTATTGCTGGAATTGATAATGAACAAATCATAAAAATTGCAGAAGAGGGGGAAGTAGGAGAAAAAGGCGGGCCATCTGGAGATCTTTACATAATAATAAAAATTAAGCCTCACTCTATTTTTCAAAGAATTAAAAACGATCTTTATATTGAAAAGAGCGTTAGTTTAACAAACCTACTTCTCAAAAAGAAAATAGAAATACCAACTATTTCTGGTAATAAAATAAACATAGAAATTCCTGATAATTTTTGCATTCAAGAAAAACTTTTAGTTCCAAACGAAGGAATGTCTAGGCTTGAAAGTAGGGGTAGAGGAAATTTATTTATAAAATTTAAAACTAAAACACCTAAAAAAATAAACTCTAAAGCTAAAAAACTTTTAGAAGAGCTAGAAAAAGAAATATAGCAATTAACAGTAACGCAAATGGACAATAAAAAAAGCAAAGAGGTTAAAAAATGGTTTAAAAAACATCCTTTTGTTCATTGGTTTCAAATATCTTTAATTAGTCTAGATACCAATTCAGCCGTCATCTCAATGCCTTCAACTATGAAAGAATGCGCTCAAGGCAAAATAATAACTGGCGGAGTTCAAGTTGTACTCGGAAACGCCGCTGGAGTAGCCGTAGCCATGATGCATTCAAAATATTTTACTCCATTAGCAGAAATAAAAAAAATAAAATTTTATCATCCAATTATTTTAAATAAAGATAAAATATTATTAGCAAATGCAAAGTTTGTAAAAATTAAAACCAATCGCATAATTATCAAAGTAGAAATTTCCGCCGAAGGCGGATCCGCCTTCGGCGGAAAAGACAAAAAAAATAATCAATTAAAAACAGAGGGTATTTTTGAATATGCTCTACTTTCAAAAAAATACAACTTGCCAAAAGCTATCCGCTTTAAAAAATAAAAACATTCAGATGTTTTTATTTTAATAAGATTTTCGCTTCGTCAATTAACGGTAAAATATATTTTTTAGGAATATTCAAATTTTTTGAAAATAAATCAATATCTAAGTCCAATAAATCTTTAGCCAACATTATTCCCTCTTGAATAAAAATATTTTTTAAGCCTCCTTTGAGAGAAGGTAGAATAGTGATTGGATAAAGCCCATCTTTTTCAATAAAATACTCTAATCCTTTGTTTAATGGATATTTCCAACCTAGAAGTTCTGTTTTTTGATATTCGGAGTATTTAATTGCATATGTGGTAAATTTAGTATTTGTTACTAACATTGATTTTATTCTAAATTTATTTGCTTGAAGTTTTTTAAAATAAGAATTATTTTTAATATCTAAAAAACGAGCATAATTATATAAAGCAACCTTTATGTCTACTCTTTCTCCTGCCATATTGCGATATTTACACTCCCCTATATATATTAACTTTCCTTTTGTCGCCAAAAAATCTATTTCATAAGAAATAGAAGAAACCCCAGATATATATTGATTAATCTTTACCTCAAACCCATTATTTATTAAAATTCCTTTTATAAACTCTTCAAATGGAAAGCCTGTAGGACCAAGCTTATTCATCGCTTCTCTTAAAGAAAACTTTAAAGCTACTTGTGGTGTTTTTTTTGAAAGCAACTCCTTTATTCTCTTGAAAATTTCTGAAGTTTTAATTCCTGGATAAACTTCTTTTTCAATTTGCTTGGCAATATGCTGGGATACAGTAAGTGAAGCCCCTGATCTTTTGGCCGATCTTAAAACCTTATGGAAAGAAAAAATCTCTTTATCATTCCTTGAATTAATAATATAAGTTTTCATACGATGCATTGTGCCCCCACATGGAATCGAACCATGGTCAATTGCTTAAAAGGCAACTGCTTTACCATTAAGCTATGGGGGCAAAGCTAATAATCATCTTAATTTAAAAAATAAAATAAATCAATATTTTATGATATAATGTAAATTATAAATTATAAAATAAAAAATATTTATAAAATGAAAATAATTAAACACAAGGACATTACATGGATAGATGTCGTGAAACCAAGTAAAAAAGATATTGAATTTATAGCTAAGCAACACAAATTTCATCCTATCATTTTAGACGAACTTATTCACACCTCTGCTCGCACTAGAGTAGAATCTTATGGTCAATATCTTTTTCTTACCTATCACATGCCTATTTACGATCAAAAAACAAAAACATCTCGTAAGGCTGAAATTGATTTTCTTATAACAAAAAAGAAGGTAATTACTGTTCGCTATGAAGAATTAGAACCAATAAATAATTTTATGAGAAACATAGCTAACAGCCCTCATTTTAAAGAATCAGCAATGGATAATACCGGGAAATTAATATATTCCTTAATTGAAGAAATTATTAATTTTTGTGAACGTCAATTAAGCCATATAGAAGAAAATATAACCAATCTCACTAAAAGTCTCTTCGACGGTAAAGAAGACTTAATGCTTAGAAAAATATCTTACATTAAAAGAGATCTTTTAGACTACATGGTTATTAACCGCCCTCAAGAAATAATCCTTAAGTCTCTGAAAGAAACAGGAGTAAAATTTTGGGATAATAGTATAGTCGTTTATCTTTCTGATTTAATAGGAGATCATTTAAAAGTAATGCAACGACTAGAAAACTATAAACAAATTGCGGAATCATTAGAGGAGACTAACGCCCAGCTTTTAGATGCCAAAATCAACTTGATAATGCAAAAATTCACAATTCTTGCTTTTTTGACCGTTCCCCTTCTTATTGTTTTACAACTTTTTTCAATAGATGCTTTTAATGAAATATTCGGCGGAAGTGATACGAATTTCTTTTTTGCTAGTATGGCAATAATAATAACCATTACCGTAATATCTCTGTTGATATTTAAAAAGAAAAGATGGCTATAAAAATATATAGTAGCCTAAGCGGAAAAAAAGAAAACCTACCAAATACTCGCCCGTTACGTTTGTTTGTTTGCGGTCCAACAGTATATGACAATCCCCATCTTGGACATGGCAGAACTTATATTGCCTTTGATACTATTGTGCGTTATTTGAGATCTAAAAAAATAAATGTTTTTTATCTTCAAAATATTACAGATGTTGATGATAAAATAATTGAAAGAGCTAAAGAAAAACATATTAGTCCTCTTGAATTAGCAAATAAATTTGAAAAAGAGTATTACAAAATTGAAAAAATATTGAATATAAAATCAGTTAAACACGCTAAAGCTAGTAAACACATTCCTCAAATCATAAAACAAATCCAAACATTAATTAAAAAAGGATGCGCCTATAAAATAAATGACGGATATTATTTTGATATTTCTACTTTCCCAGAATACGGAAAACTCTCAAAACGAACCGCTTCTCAAGCCGAAGATGCAACATCAAGAATTGATAATGATATAAACAAAAAAAACAAAGGAGATTTTGCTTTATGGAAATTCTCCAAAACGCAGATTAGCGCGCCGCCCGAAAGGGCGAGCCTCCCGCCCTTGGCGAGGCTCGCTACTGGCGGCGCCTTCGGCGGGGATATAAACGCAGACTTACACAGAAAGAAAAATTCAATGAAAATCATTAACTACGAACCAGTTTGGTATACTTCTCTCGGCTGGGGTCGTCCAGGATGGCACATTGAAGACACAGCTATTAGCGAACATTATTTTGGTTCACAATATGATATTCATGGTGGTGGCGTAGATTTAAAATTTCCACACCACGAAGCAGAAATTACCCAACAAGAATCAGCTTCTGGTAAAAAACCAATGGTAAAAATATGGATGCATACAGGATTTCTTTTGATTGATGGAAAAAAAATGTCTAAATCTTTAAAAAACTTTACAACAATAAAAGATTTTACGAAAAAATATTCTCCAGAAATTCTAAGACTACTCATAAATCTCAATCATTATCGTTCGTCTTTTAATTATACCGAAAAATCCGCAGAACAAGGTATTAATACACTTAAAAAATTACAAAAAATAATAACCTCTCTATCTTTTATAAAGGAAAAAGGAATTGTCAGCTCTGAAATTGAATATCTTCTTAAAAAAGCAGAAAACAATTTTGATATTGCTATGAGTGATGACTTTAATACTCCGAAAGCAATAGCTTCAATTTTTGAATTAATAAATACGATAGAACCTAAAATATGGACGCTATCCAAAAACGAAGCTACTATAATTAAAAAATTTATAATTAAAAAATTATCTATATTTTTAGGAACCACCTTAAAAACACACAAAATACCTAAAAATATAACCATATTAGCCCAAGAAAGAGAGTTATGCAGAGGAAATAAACAATTTACTAAATCCGATCTATTGAGAAACAAAATAAAAAGCTTAGGATATATTATAGAGGACACAATAATAGGTCCTTTAATAAGTAAGGATTAAAAATGATTTCTAAAAAATTAAAACTACCACCACAAAATATCGAAGCCGAACAATCTGTATTAGGCGCCTTAATGATAGACAAAAACGCAATTATTAATATCGCTGATATTTTGTCATCAGAAGATTTCTATAAACCAGCTCATGAAAAAATTTATGAAGCTATTTTAGATCTTCACGACAAAAGAGAGCCAATAGATCTTTTTACTGTATCTAATAAATTAAAAGAATCTGGCTTATTTAAAGATATAGGAGGAAATGCTTATCTCACCAAGATGATTGAATCGGTTCCTTCTGCCGCGCATATTAATCACTATGCTAAAATTGTTAAAGAAAAAAAAGTTTGCCGAGATTTAATAACCGCTTCTGGAAAAATTTCTGAAAAAGCTTTTAATCCCAATGAAAACATGGAAGATATGTTGGACGAGATAGAAAAAAAAATCTTTTCTATTTCTCAACGATCTATCTCTCAAAAATTTTCAACTATTAAAGAAGGATTAGTAAGTGCTTATGAAAGAATAGAAAACTTGCACAATGGAGAAGGTAGACTAAGAGGAGTTCCTACTGGTTTTACAGATATAGATAATATACTTTCTGGACTACAAAATTCTGATCTTATAATTATCGGAGCAAGGCCATCATTAGGAAAAACGGCCCTTTCTTTAGATATAGCTAGACACGTAGCAGTCAATGAAAAAAAATCTGTTGGTATTTTTTCATTAGAAATGTCCAAAGAACAAGTAGTAGATAGATTTATTTCATCTCAAGCTCAGGTTCCATTATGGAACTTGAGAACCGGAAAACTAAAAAAAGAAGATGCTTTTTCCGATATTCAAAAAGCTTTAGATGAACTTGATGGAGTCTCAATTTTTATAGACGACACCCCTTCTCCAAATATTTTACAGATGAGATCTATGGCTAGACGACTTCAAGCAGAATCTGGATTAGATCTTTTGATTGTAGACTACTTACAACTCATTCAGCCTCGTAGGAGCGCAGATAATGTAGTGCAACAAGTTACAGAAATTTCTAGAGGATTAAAAGGATTAGCTAGGGAATTAAATATCCCCGTTTTAGCATTATCTCAACTTTCCAGAGGTGTTGAACAACGAGAAAATAAAAAACCGCGACTTTCTGATTTAAGAGAGAGTGGATCAATAGAGCAAGACGCAGACGTAGTTATGTTTATTCACAGAAAAGACTACAATAAATCTAATCCTCTTGCTAGCGAAATAAATTCGGCAGAAATTATTATCGCTAAACATAGAAATGGACCAACAGGAACAATTAAATTAAAATTTGATCAAGAAAGAGTTGGCTTTGTGAGTATTGATAAATATCATTAATACGATATACCTATTTTAAATAGATCGTTAAAAATTTTATAGGAGGATAAAATGGCTAGAAAGATAGAACTAACAAACAAGGATCGCCTTTGTATCTTGGGCATGCTCTTTGCTCTGCGGGGGCAAGAAGGTCTCCTCATCAGTGAAATTCAGAAAAAATTGCAAGTAAATTCAAAACAAATAGAGTATGCTTTGAAATTCCTGCGTAGCGAATTCTATATCTTTATAAAGACTACGCCCATTAAAAACAACCTCATTCTGGTTAGATATGTGCTAAGCTGGCGTGGTAAGCGTTTTTTAAAAACTTTTGATTCTCTTCTTGAAAAGGGCCCAACTGAATAAAACTAAGGCGACTCATTTGAGTCGCCTTTTTATTAAATAACCTCGCTTTGTAGCGAGGTTATTTAATATCTAATATTTCTACTTCTGTAATTTGTTGTCTATGTCCTTTTTTCTTTCTATATCTACTCTTGGCATGATATTTAAAAACAATTTTTTTAGTATCTTTTTTGTTTTTTATTATCATTACCTTAACCTTGGTATTCTTTAAATAAGGACACCCAACTTCAACCTTATCATCTTCAGACAATAATAGAACCTTATCAAAAACAAACTCTGTGCCAATCTCTTGGTCTAGTTTCTCTACTTTAAGTTTTTGTCCAACAATAATCTTATATTGTTTTCCTCCTGTTTCTATAACTGCAATTTTCATGATATTAATACACTTTAATTAATAGATATAATAACAAAAACACATATAAAAATCAACAAAGAGAATAATGGAGTCATAAAGGCGAGCAAATAAGACAAAAATCTTTCTTTAAAATATATTTTTTTAGCTAGAAAAAAATTTAAAAAAATCATACCCAAAGATAGAAACACTACATTAAAAATGTCTTTTTTCTCCCCTAAAAAATCAATACCTTTATAACCATCAAAATGTAAAATTAAAAGATTGTTCGTATCTAGTAATCCTAAAAAAGCCAAAAGCAAAGACGCTAAAAAAAGAATAAAACTCGCCAATAATGGATAAAATAAGAATTTATCTTTCTTAAATTTAAATATATTCATAATTCTAAAACTTCCCCTTAAGTATATCTTTTCTTATGTCCTTCATCAATTTATCCATAAAATAAACATTATGTAATGTAGTTAATATTCCTGCTAACATCTCCTCGCTTTGAAACAAGTGTCTTATATATGCTCTATTAAAATTAACGCACGCATAGCACTGGCATCCCGTCTCAATTGGTTTTTTGTCTAATAAAAAACGGCCAGCCTTGAGATTTAAATTACCTTTTGCGGTAATAGCCGTACCATTTCTCCCTAGCCTAGTAGGAGACACACAATCAAATGTATCTATTCCTTTTTTGATAGCGTCAATAACATCTTTTACCGAGCCTATACCTAAAAGATGTTTTGGTTTAGTTTCTGGTAAATACTCCAATGACCAATCTAAAACATTTTTAATCTTTTTCTCAAACTTGCCAAAAGAACCACCTATGCCAAAACCATCAAAATCCATTCCACCTATAAATTTAGAACTAGCTAAACGTAAATCTTTAAATTCTCCTCCCTGTACTATACCAAAAAGCATTTGATTTTTCTTCTTGTGTGCTTTTAAAGATCTTATCGCCCAACGATGAGTGCGGTCCATAGCTTCTTTCGTGTATTTATAACTAGAAAGAGGAGAGGTGCATTCATCAAAAGCAAATATGATATCTGCTCCTAAATTTTCTTGAATTTTCATAGAATCTTCTGGACTGATAAAATGCTTTGCTCCATCTATAAATGACCTGAAATGAACTCCTTCTTCTGTTATTTTTGCGAATTGTTCTGTATTTTTATTTCTTGTATTTTTTTTATTAGACCCAACTATTTTTGAAACTCCATGTTTCATGCCAAAACCAAGACTAAAAACCTGAAATCCACCACTATCAGTAATAATAGGTTTGGACCAATTCATAAATTTATGTAATCCACCAAGTTTTTTAATAATTTTGTCTCCAGGCCTAAGAAATAAATGATAAGTATTGCATAAAACTGCTTCTATATTCATTTCATCTAACTGTCTAGGAGTAATCCCCTTTACTGTAGCTTTAGTACCAACAGGGAAAAAAGTAGGAGTATGAATTAATCCATGAGGAGTATTTATAATTCCAGCGCGAGCCTGACTTTTTTTACTTTTCTTAGATATTTTAAAATTAAACTTATCCATTTTATTATAGAAAAAACAACAATTGACATCTTAGAAGTGTAGCCTTAACGGGAATCGAACCCGTGTTCTAGCCTTGAGAAGGCTATGTCCTAACCACTAGACGATAAGGCCAAAAGATAGTAATAATCTTATACTATCTTTATTTCTTCTACAACTTTTTCTAACTCTAGAGCGCGCGACCCTTTAATTAAAATCAAGTCTCCTTTTTTAATTATTTCTTGGACTTTAAGTTTGGCATCATCAGCAAATTCAAAATTTAAAATATTTTTAACTGGAAAACCCTTTTTAGAAGCCGTCTCAGCTATAAATTTAGATCTTGGACCAACAGTAATTAAAATATCAAAAACATTTACAATTAATTTTCCTATATTTTCATGCGCTTCAATTGTATGTTTTCCAATTTCTAACATATCTCCCAATACAGCAATTTTTCTCTTGAACTTCATAGAGTCTGCTAATTCTATCGCAGCTTTCATAGAAGCGGGAGAAGCATTGTAACTATCATCAATTATAAAAGATTTTTTTATGCCTGGGATTATCTCTCCTCTTTGAGAAGGCATTTTATAATAACGTAATGCTTCAGAAATTTTTACAAGATTCATCCCAAAGACAAATCCAATAGCGCTAGCAGCAGCAACTGCATAAGCTTGCGACTTACCAAAACATCCAACAATACGAATTGGAGCAAAAGAGCCTCCATAATTTAAC
Source organism: Patescibacteria group bacterium (assembly GCA_018896875.1). GTDB lineage: Bacteria > Patescibacteriota > Minisyncoccia > UBA6257 > 02-FULL-45-10c > JAHILT01. The sequence goes on along the minus strand of JAHILT010000006.1, from coordinate 20,159 downwards.
TTAAAAGAAATACCTGCTGGCTTCCCTTTTTCAATTCTATTTTCAAAATTAGTAATCTGAATTTCAGATTCACTACCAAAACCATAAGTCATAACATGAGCCTTTGTTCTTGTTTTCATTTCTAATACATACTTATCATCAGCATTTAAAACAGCAACCCCCATACTAGGTAGAACTTCTAGAATTTTTGCCTTTTCTCTGGATACAGCTTCCGGTCCGCTATAAAATTCAATATGAGAAGGAATCTCTCCTATTGAAGTAATAACCCCAATTCTTGGCATAGCTATACTTAAAAGATTTTTTATATCTCCCGGCTTATCTGCAGCATATTCTAAAATTAATATTTCAGGATACTTAAGTTTAAAAATTAATCTAAAAATAGATTTGAAAATAACTTTAACCCAAAACATTTTTCCTACAATTTTTGTATAATCACCCAAAATTGTTAAAGGTAGTCCAAACTCATTATTAAAGTTTCCATGAGTAGCTCTAACAAAACGAGAATCTTTTAATACGCTATAAATGGCTTCCTTTGTTGATGTTTTTCCCACACTACCAGTAACTGCAATAATTCCAGGCTGATATCGCTTAATGGTTAAAATAGCTAGTCCTCTTATTATTTTTTCTAATTTTGTTTTTAATCGATCTTTATTCATCCCACACATAACAAAGACTTAAAAGCAAAGTTCTCATGGTCAATGTTGTTAAATTATTTTTTTGCGACTTATTCATTGATTTTTGTAATATCTAAGAATTTATTTATTTTATTAGTTTTTATTATGTGTGGGATTTATAATATTTTTATATTGCCATCTTATTCTATATTATCTGGTAAAACATTATAATAATTTAAAAGAAATTCAGCTAGGTCTCTAAATGCAGGAACTACCGTTGTCCCTGCAAGCGGAGATCCCGCTGGTTTATCTAATTTAATCAAAATAGTAAATTCAGGATTATAAGCTGGAGCAAAACCAATAAAAGTATGAATGTATTCGTCTGAATAACCGCCGTTCTTAAAATCAGGCACTTGAGCTGTCCCTGTTTTTCCAGCTACTTTATAATTTTGTATTCTAGCCACATAAGCTTTTTCAACAGCCGACACCATCATATCAATAACTTCGGTCGCAGCTTTTTTTGAAATGACTTGGCGAATTATTTCGGGGCCGTTGCCAGAAACAATATATGGTCTCATGAGATTGCCTCCATTAGCAATAGCTGAGAAAGAGTTAATCATAGCAATTGGAGAAACCGCTATTCCTTGTCCAAAAGAAGCTGTGGCAAAGTCAACGTCCTTAACGCTTGTTTTTAATTTTCTGATATCTCCAGCTACTTCTCCTGGTAATTCAATTCCTGTTTTCTGGTCAAAACCAAATTTAACTAAATAATTATAAAATAAATCTTTCCCGATTAATTGCCCAGCATAAGAAGCTCCTGTATTAAGAGAATTTTCTATAATTTCAGTCATAGTAACTTCTCCATGTGGTCCATACCTATCAATATCCCAATTCTTTATGGTCCTTCCATTAAGTTTAATAAAGCCCTTATCTATATAGGTGGTGTCTGGCGTGAATTTATTACTATCCAGACCAGCCGACATAGTAATAATCTTAAATACTGATCCAGGCTCATAAATATTTTCTACAACTGGATTCAAAAAATTTTTAATTTCAAATTTTGAATAATTATTAGGATCAAAATTCGGATAATTACCAAGTGCAATAATTTTACCAGACTTAGGGTCTTGAACTATAACAGATCCACTTTTAGCATCATGCTTATTAATTAAATCTATTAACATAGTCTCTGCTCTATTTTGTATAATAGGATCAATTGTTAAAATTATATCGCCACCATCCTCAGGATTAATAACCTTACCATCTTTTGTATATCCATCTTCGCCAGTTAATTCTGTGTTAAAATATGTTTCTATACCATATCTACCAGACAACTTGTTATTTTCTGAATTAGGAGAAATATATCCCAAAAGGTGAGATGCTATATTCTCAAGAGGGTAAAAACGAAAATTTTCTTTGTCTATATAAATACCATCAATATCTAACTCTTTAATTATATTGGCTTGTTCTTTTGAAGCTTTTTTTAGAATAACCTCATAAAGATCGTTGGGTTTAGAAAACGAAGTTATTAGTCCTTCTTTATTTAAGTCAAACAAATTGGCAATTTGTTCAGCGACAATATCGGGGTTAATAATTTCTGTGGGCACAGCAAAAATAACATAATATTCTTTATTAATAGCCGCTGGAAAAGAATTTTCATTTCTGTCGGTAAAATAAATATTTCCCCGCAAGGCTTGTAAAAACCCAGACAATCGAGTTTGTGATTCAGCACGAGCCGAATAATAAATACCCTTAGATACTTGTAATTTATAAATATTAGAAACCAAAAACAAATAGGAAAAAATAAAAAGAGCAGATATACAAAAAATTCTTATTTTCATATTTATTTAGAGATTGCCAGATTTCTAATTAATTTATAGCTAAAATTTCAGATTCATTCTTAAAATATTCTGGATTTCTATCTTTGACCAAATTTTTAGCTTCAATAACAGAATTCATATTATTTATATCTGTAATTTTATAAAGCTGATCTTTAATCTCCGCATTAGCTACTTGTAATTTCTGAAGATTTTTAGATTCAATAGAAATTGATTGTTTTAAAACAACATTATTATTATAAAAACAAATATTTAAACAAACTAACGCTACTAAAAACACCGATAATGTTAAAATAATCGGATTGTAAGAATATTTTGATTTATTTGGTTCTATGATTGTCATTTTATTAAATTAATATTGCACCTCTTAATTTAGCTGATCTGCTTCTCGGATTACTTGATACTTCTTGCCAAGAAGCAATAATGGGTTTTCTAGTTAAAAGTTCGACCTTTTTTTCATTTTTTAAATTTCTTAAATAATTTTTAACGATTCTGTCTTCTAAAGAATGAAATGATATAATAACTACTCGTCCTTCTTTTTTTAAAATTAATTCTAAGTCATCAAGAATTGCTTTAAGATTCTCTAATTCGCTATTAATAAAAATCCTTAATGCCTGAAATGTCCTTGTGGCTGGGTCAATCCTCCTTCTTTCATAATTCCCGGGAACAGCATTTCTTATAATTTTTGCTAACTGAAAACTAGTCTTAATAGGTTCTTTCTTTCTATTATTTATAATAGCTTTCGTAATCCTTTTAGAAAATCTTTCTTCTCCTAAGTCCTTAATAATTCCTTCAATGTCTTCTTCTGAATAAGAATTAATTACTTCATAAGCTGTTAATCCATTCTCACTATAAGACATTATTAATGGTTCATCTTTTTTAAAACTAAATCCTTTTCCGGAATCACTAAGTTGATCAGAAGAAAATCCTAGATCTAATAACAATCCATCTGCCTTAGGTAGTTTTTTTTCCTGAAGAACGTCTTTAATTCTCGTAAAATTATCATTAACGAATATAACATTCTTTTTTGTCAAAAAACTCTCATTTCTTTCTTCTACTTTTTTGTTCGCCCTGAGCTCTGTCGAAGGGTCCCAATCAAATGCAAGAAGAAGCCCCTTCTCTCCTATCATTTCTAAAATTTTTTTAGAATGACCACCAGCGCCAAAAGTTCCGTCTATAAAGAATTCGCCATTTTTTGGATTTAGTAATTCTATTACTTCATTTAAAAGAACAGGAATATGTGCCATTATTTATTTTTTACAAATGATTCGTTTACAACATTAGGCGTGCCCTACAAACCTTTTGCCATCACAAACTATCATTTGTTTACTTTTAAATACCGAGCTCTCCTAGCTTTTCAGCTATTTCATCAGAAGAGGCCTCGGTTTTTGACTTATAATCATTCCATGTATCGTTATTCCAGATTTCAATACGATTATAAACTCCAGCTACTACTACTTCTTTTTTAAAATCAGCATATTGTCTTAAATAATCAGGAATTAAAATCCTCCCTTGTTTATCGGGTTCTACGGACATAGCTCCTGCCACCATCAAACGAACAAAGGCACGAGAGTTAGACTGAACTAATGGTAATTTAACAAGTTTTTGAGCTAATATTTCCCAGTCCTTAGAAGTAAAAGCAAAAAGACAGCGATCTAATCCTTTGGTAATAATCACGCTACTTCCTATCTCTTGACGAAATTTTACAGGAAGAGCAATTCTACCTTTTGAATCTAAATTATGTTTGTATTCTCCGATGAACATATTTTTTTATTATATAAGAGGGACTTATCCCCAGAATTAAGCCTTATCCCCATACTTATCCACCTTTCACCACTATACATACAGTCTACCCCACTAAAGATATATTGTCAAAAATTTACAAAAAACTAAAAAAGCCCATAAACAAAGGCTTTTTGAGGCACTATTTTAAATTATCCACAGGGAAAATATTTCTTTACTTCCCCACTACTTACTACTATATTTGTATAATCAATTGATAGTGCGCGCACCAGGAATCGAACCTAGTGTCTTCGCAATGTGAATGCGACGTTTTGCCAATAAACTATGCGCGCAAAAGTATATTTACTATAATAAAAAAACACGCCAAATTCAATTGGTGCGTTTTTTTTGTTAAATAAAGAATGGTTCAGACAATCATTTTTTCGGAAACAGCATAATTTTTCTAAGAGAAAAATCTAAGAGAAAAATTTGCTTCGCTCTCAGCGCAAAGCGCCTCCGAGATGTTCCTCTAAAACGATTGTCTAGAACACAGTGCCTGTTCTGACCTGCTCGGCAAATTCAATTGGTGTGTTTTTTTTTCTATCTAACTAGTCGCTAGTGGCTAATTTCTATTCAAACTATTGCAATTCAACAGTAGCTCCAGCTTCTTCTAATTTCTTCTTTAAATCTTCGGCCTCTTCTTTATTCACTCCTTCTTTTATAACTTTTGGAGCAGCATCAACTATCTCCTTACTCTCCTTAAGTCCTAATCCAGTAATTTCTCTTATGGCCTTAATAACTTGAATCTTTTGTTCGCCAGCCGCCTTTAACATTACGTTGAAAGATGACTTTTCTTCTGCGCCATCACCATCACCAACGCCAGCACCAGCAACCATTGTTGGCATAGCGGCAGAAATCTCAAATTTTTCTTCCATGGCTTTAACCAACTCTGATAATTCAATTGCTTTTAATTCTGCTATTTTATCTAAAATATCTTTATATTTTTCCATGATTTTATTTTTTATTAATTAATATTATTCGACAATTGACGAATTTTTTCTACAGAGTAGAAATTTTCTTGGCTTTTTCATTTAAGCCAAACATAATTTTTTTAATTGGCATTGTTAACATTGTAGCTATTTGTGATAGCAAGACCTCCCTAGAAGGCAATGTGGCAATGATATTAAACTCTTCAACATCGACCAATCTATTTTCTTTTATATCACAAGCACCAATTACACCGAACTCTCCTGTCTTGGTTTTCTTAATCTTTTTAGAGAAGTTGTTAACTATAGAAGCTATTGAGGCTAAATCTTTTGTAGTGTAAATAATACCTACTTGTAATTTCGCAACCATAGTATCAAATTCAATACCAGATTTTTTTAAGGAAATATTAAGTAATCTTTTTTTAACCACCTTAAAATCTGCTTCATCTTTTTTAAGTTCTATTCTAAAAGATTTCAAATCTTCTACTGAGACACCATTGAAACCAACAAAAACTGCTATAGTATTTTCTTTTAAAATTTTTTCGCCAGCATCAATTAAAGAAATTTTTTGTTTTTTAGTTAAAGACATAAATTTATTATTTTTTATATTAAAAAAGACCTTTTAGGTCCATAGATATCCGCTATTAAACGGTTTTGCTAATTTCCTCGATAGGTCTTAATCTTTTTTTAGATGCCTATTGTCTATGGACGTAAGTGAAATATAACAAACAGTTCGCTTAAAGTCAACTCAAAATAACATGAAAAGCCGCCCTTTTTTAAGGGGCGGCTCGATTGTTTTAATGTTCACATTAAACAATTTTAGAAGAACCTTTTTTGTCTTTTGTCTCTTTTTTAAACACAATATCCTTTTTACCATTGTTGTCTTCAAGGCTAATATAAAGAATATCTCCAGCTTTTAATTTTCTGTTGTTTTTCATACGACATAAAGGCTTCCGTAAGTATTTGTAAACCTTAAGCTTTACAAGTCTAGCTCCATCCTGAGGTTTATCAGTTGCTTCATTAAGTATAAAGTCTTTGACTTCTTCATCAAAACAAAACTTAATAGGCAACTTTTTTAATACTTGATTCTGAAACTTTTCTATCTCTACTTCAAGAATACTACGAAGAGTCTCTTTCCCAAGAGGCCTATAGACGCTTATCCTATCAAACCTTGCAAGAAATTCAGGAGGAAACTTTTCTCTAACTTCCTTCATTGTTTCTTTGTAGATTTGATTATCTTTTATTTTCTCATCGAATACTCCACTGCTCTCTATCGGTCGCAGGCCAATTTTTTTACCAGGATTTAGTATTCCAGCAATAGCACGAGAACCGACATTGGTCGTCATGAGAATAACACTATTAGAAAAGTCTGTTTTCATGCCATTAGAAAGAGTAATCTCTCCCTTATCAATAACATTTAATAAGATATTATGAAGAGCCGGACTGGCTTTCTCAATCTCATCAAACAAGATTATTGATTTTGGATTCTTGATAACAGAGAAAGCAATCTTAGCATCAATTTGTTTGAGCTTCTTTTCAATTTCTAAATACATTTTGTTTAAAGGATTGAATTTCTTTGCCTTTTCTGAAAGCAGAAGTATATCTTCCTGTTGTATATCACCCTCTTCCTCAAATAATTCCATAATCTCTGCTGAGATAGTATATAAACGCATTTCTATGGAAAAAGACATTTTTTCTAATTTATTCCGGTCTTTCTCTAGTCTTAAAAGACTGGGATCAATTTCAAGGGCATATTTATCTATGTTCCCCTGCCAAAGAATAGGCGAAGCACTAGATTTACCATTATCAGGATCCCAATAACCAACATATCCCGCAGGAGAACCAATAAGCCTTGAGATAGAATGACTCTCTGAATAAGACTCACAGCTAATTTTAGTAAAACAATTTCTTTTGTTGAACCAAAATTCTGAAAGCAATTCAGCGGTAAGCGTTTTACCTACACCAGAAGGACCACAACAAAGACCTACATAAATCGGTTTGTTTTCTGAATTTTCAGAAAAAAGCCCCGATTCATATATTTCAATAGCATCTATCAGGTCTTCAATGGCCTTATCTTGTCCTTTTATAGTAGAAAGCATAAATCTTAAAAGATCCAATGCTTTTTTACTAGGCTCATTTGCATCTAATCTTATAGTATGTTCCATATCAATCCCTCCATTAATATTTAATTTTTAAAGATCTTATTTCTAGTATAACCATACTGGAAATAAAAAAACAACTACCAGAATAATAATTAGCCACTAGCCATTAGATAAGAGAAAGTTTTCACTAATTACTAATTCTCTAGTCGCTAACTACTATTTATTACATTTTTAACAAGAGGCACAAAACTAAAACCAAAATACTCTTTTTTTTCATACTTATCTTTAGACTTTTTTTCTATTACAATAATACTATTCTTTATCGGCGCAACAATTCTGCCACCAATTTTTAGCTGTTCTAACCAAATTTGTGGAACTTCTTCAGTTTCAGCTGCTGCAATAATTTTATCGTAAGGAGCAAACTCTTTGTACCCTATGGAAGCATCTCCCAAAATTAAATTCACAGTATCTTGAATTTCCTGATTATATTTAGATATATTTTTTTTAGCAGTTTTATAAAGATCTTCTATCCTTTCTATTGAAACAATAGAATAAGAAATGTTTGTAGATGTTTTATTAATTTCTTTTTTTGCGTTCGTTAGAATATGCGCCATCAAAACAGTTTTCCATCCAGACCCAGTTCCTATTTCTAAAACTTTCTCTCCGCTTTGTAAATCCAATAATTCAAGCATAAAAGCCACTACTAATGGCTGTGAAATAGTTTGATTGTTCCCAATAGGCAAAGCTTCGTTTTTATAAGCTTCAGATTTAAACTCCTCAGGTATAAAATCTTTCCTATCAATATGTTTAAAGGCTTCAATAATTACCTCTTTATTCAAATATCCATCTTTCTCAAGAAGCTCTATAAGTTTTTCATTAGAATTCATAAATATGATTATACCACCAAAAAATAAATCCCACACATAATTTATGTGTGGGATAAAAAACCCGATCTTGTCATTTCACTAACTAGTGAAGACAAGATCGGGTTTGGCTTAAACCGTTTCATGACCGGTTTTTACTTAATCGCATTTCTGAAGACTTTCTTACTATTAATCTTAAAAGGCTTCTTTGCATACTTCCGCATTGTTTCCTCGTCCAAAAGAATAAACCTCACAGGTCCGCACTTGAGTCCACCAACAGGCAAACCACAAACCACAGAACAAACATCCTGATCAGAACCATCAATGTCAGCACCAAAAACTCCTGTGCCAACACTACAACCAGCTTGAACATCAACTAAGTCCCGGCTGATCCTAATCAAAAGCGCATGCCCATCACCATGACAATTAACGATAGGTAAATTAACCTCATTGCCTTTCATGGATCGTTTCTGGCTCCGTTTTTGCGCAGTATTTGAATCTCCCTGTTTATGTTTCAGCATAATCGCATAACTCTTGTTTTTACCAACACCCATTGAGCCACGCGCTTCGCCAAGATAACCATTTTGAGGAGCACTAATTTCATTCTCAATATCTTCCGGAGTTAAGTCATTGCATGGATGTTTTACAAGATAAGCCATCATATCCTTCTTTAAGATATCAACAATATGCAGAGCGTCCGATAGAACAACTGACGATCTTTTATGAGTGTTTTTGCAATGATTACCCATAATATAAAGGATTGCCGAGAGGGTTCCATCAAAACAAACGCCAGACTTCTTCTTCAGTCGTAGAATTTCAACCAGATTTTTGATATACGGCTTCATAGACTTAGTGTACTCTTTCACCTGTATATCAGGAGAATGAATCCCCATGCGGATATCGCTTTTAAGTGCAATTTCTTCTATCTTATTTATCTTTTCAGTTGCACTCAAATTAGTATCCGAACTGACCTTATTGAGTTTTTCTAAAAGATCGCTCGGAGGTTTGCGATTCGCACCTTCGTACTTAGTTGCATAATCCCAATTCTGCTGATTAGTCGTATCTCCATTGTCCCATGTAGCAATTAATGGAGCTTGTGCTGCCATTAGAAACTCTTCTTCTATTTGCCAATTGTATTTAAACGGCCATTTGGAATTATTAGAACACCGATGCATTATAACCTCACCTGATCCGCAATGTTCGTCTCCCTTTAGCCGAAAATACATTAACAAATGCTCCTTCTTCACACCGTAGATCATAGCCTCAAGACTCTTGTTATTCCGAAATATCTTCGGATTATTCAAGACTCTACTGCCATAAAAATCTACAATAGGCCGAACAAGATCCGTATACCAACTAAACATAACCACACCAGACTCAAAACCACTTTTTTGTCCGACACGCGTGATTATATCCTTCAGAACATTGCTGTCTCGAATAATAGTCCTATATCTGAAGGCATCAATACACATTGGTAACTGTGTAATCACACTAATCCGTTTATCAGGCGAATTAGAAGATGCTTGGTAAGTATTAAGACACGCACCAAAGAATGGATTAGGTCCCATTCCAAGAATCAAGTCAGGAAGCTTCTCTGGACTACGTCCCTTATTGAAGCTTTGAGACTTCTCTTTAAGACTTCTAGTTAAGTTTCCTTGGATATTTATTCTTGCTTTATCCCCGGTAGCCATAACTAGCTTAGAGTTAATATTGTAGAAAGTATCCCCCGTGCCGATTACTTCAGCATTCGGAATTATTTCTTCAATCTTCTTCACAAAGAATCCTGTAATCATCTCTCTAGCTTGATTGGTAGATTGGTCCGAGATGTTCTTCATAAGAAGCCACACATCTCGCCATATCAGCCATTCATCCAATTTATTTTCAAGTTCTTTGGATCTAGACTTTTTCAGCTGTATCTTGAGCATTGAGATCTTTTTATCTGCATAAGCCCGAGATCTAAAGAAACGAATTCTCATCCACTCATTTGTAAAATAGGCAATCGCCTCATCTTCTAGACGGCCAAGTGTAACATACACTGGGCCACTATAAATGGGATTTCCTTTCTTATCAAGAAAAGTAGTACGAATAATTTTGAATATCTGTGCCAACCTCTGAGCAGGCGAAACAAATACGGGCTCACCTTTTTCAAAACGCTTTTCCACAGACTCGTAACGTTCATCTTTACGCACGCTTTCAGGGTAATCCTTTTCAACTTCACTGGGATCTATTTTAACTCCTGAAACACGCGTAAGGTAAGGCCGAAGTTTTCCCCATCCCTGTGTAATTAAATAAAGCAATTCACTTATGATGATAGCATCGCATTTAGACGCTTCAGCAACCCGAAGCGAATTTTTAACGATGTCTTGTTCATGCTCTTTTTCAGTTAAAGAACCGAAATAAGGACAATTAATCGCCATTAATGAAGTGCCATTTTTTATTACAAAAGGTTTTTCAGGACTAGTTTTCGGCAATCCACACGGCACTAAATTCTCAGTGCCGAGCAAATTATTCATCTTTCTCTTAACAGCCTTACCAATCTCTTTTCGCAAGAATTGACTAGGCTTATTCTTGACTCCTTTCTGTCTCTGTCTCTTTTTCTTTTCCATACTAGTGCCTCCTTTAAAATCCATCTAATATTTTTTATTTTTCAAAGTCCTTTCAATATCCTTCTAATTTCAGTATAAAGCTATAATTATAAAATTTGCAATAGCTTGTGAAAAAATAATAAATTGATTTCAATTTCTTGTTGAATTCATATGCTTAAAGAGTTAGAATTTAAGAAATCAATAGGGGGCATCGGTTAATGGCAAACCAGCGGTCTCCAAAACCGCGACTGGGGGTTCAAGTCCCTCTGCCCCCGCCACCAAATAAATAAAAAATCCCTGGAAAGGGATTTTAAATTTTTTTCATTTCTTTATGAACAGAATGTTTACGGCACTTTTTGCAATATTTTTTTAGCTCTATTTTTCTTTCAACAAGTTTTTTATTTTTATGCGCATAATAATTAATACCCTTACAATCAGTGCATCTCAACTTTATTAAACGCTCTTTATATTTACTTTGCGCCATATTATTAGTGATTTAATATTTAATGATTATAGAATAAAAAATATGTTTTTGCAATATTTTGAGCCGATGGTGAGAGTCGAACTCACGACCTACTCCTTACCATGGAGTTGCTCTGCCACTGAGCTACATCGGCTAAACTTTTACTTACTGAGCCACCTCCCGGACTTGAACCGGGGACCTTCGCTTTACAAAAGCGTTGCTCTGCCACTGAGCTAAGGTGGCATTAATAGTAATTAGCCACTAGCGACTAGAATTTAAAAACTAGTAATTAATACTCTAATAACTAACTACTGTTCTGTGTGGGCAGGGAGGGATTTGAACCCCCGTAGCCACAAGGGCGTCTGATTTACAGTCAGATGCAATTGACCGCTCTGCCACCTGCCCAACTTTATTTAACGCTATCTTCTTTTTTAACTTCTTGTTCTATCTCTTTGTTGTCTAAATCAGATTTCCCAAAAAGATTCGGACGTAAATCTTCTTGTTTAGAATTAACTGATTTAAAATTACCGAGTTTTTTGGTTAAAACATTATCAATTTTCAATATAATTATTTTAACTCGTCTTAACAACTTTTCTAATAAATTAGAACTTATTAAATCAATTTTTTCAAGTGGTAATTTATGAACAAGATTATCAAAAAAAGAATTCTTAGATCTAGCCAAAACAACATTCTCATCAATTTTTGGAACAGCTCTTGCTATTAAATAAACCATAACGGCTAAACTAGTCATAATTAAAAACTGAAGAATAAAATTATACATAAAAAAATTTTAAAGCTCGTATCTAGTAAATCTTTCAATCTTTATATTCTCTCCAAGCTTTGCAATTACTAATTTAATAATATCATCAATGGTCCTAGACGTATCTTTAATAAATAATTGCGGTAAAAGTTCTTTGGCATCTTTAGGATTCATAGCAGCAATATGCATCGCTATATCATGAGCCAAATTTTTAAAATCTTCTGTATCAGCAACAAAATCAGTTTCACAACGCAACTCCAATAACACGCCTACTCTTTTTCCATGAATATATGTTTCTAAGATTCCAGCATCAGTTCCTCGTCCCATTTTTTTTTCGGCTTTTAATAATCCTCTTTCAGCAATCAACTCTATCGCCTTGTCTACGTCTCCATTAGAATCATCTAATGCTTTCTTACATTCCATTACACCAGCACCCGTTATTTCTCTTAACTTTTTAATATTTTCTGACATATTTTATTTGAAAAATTAATTTTCAGAAGAAGCCTTAGTATTAATAGCTTTTTCTTCAAGAGCAGACTTAGCATCATTAACAGCACTTGATAATCTTTCCATCATCCATTTAACACCCTCTTTAGTACGATCATTGCAAGGAATAGGATAATCAACAATTTCGGGATTAATATCTGTATTTATCATAGCAACGACTGAAATTCCTAATTTTTTTGCTTCTTTTATAGCAATCATATTATGAGTAGCATCAACAACAAACAAAACCGATGGCAATCCTTCCATATTTTCTATTCCACTAAAATTAAGATCTAATTTTGCTATCTCTCTATCAATATCTAATCTTTCTTTTTTTGTATATTTTTCCAACATTCCCGCAGTCTTATCTTCCTTTAATTTTTTGAAATAAGTTATTCTATTAGAAAGTGTTTTAAAATTAGTAAGAGTACCTCCAAGCCAACGCTCAACAACATAAGGAAAATTTAATTTTTCTGCATATTCTTTCACAACTGTTTTAGCCACAGGAGTAGTCCCAACTAACATAATGAACTTACTATCCATTAATTTTGATTTAATAAAATCCAAAGATTTATCTAATGCTTCTAATGTTTTAGCAACATCAATAATTTCTATACCATTTCTAGTGGTATGAATATAAGGTTTTATTCTTGGATGAGTCTTGGATTTTCTACGACCTAAAAAAAGACCAACTTTCATCATCTCTTCTAATAAAGATAATTTATTATTGTCTACCCCATCTTCTTTTGTCTGTAATTTTTGAATATTTATTTCACTCATAATGTAGTACAAAAAGTATATATATATGTTGGCTAATCGTCAATAGTTTAAATGATTTAGGGCTAGTAAAAATTATTTCTTTCTTCTCCATTCATCTATTTTTTTATGATTTCCTGATAAAAGCACCTGTGGAACAATGCGACGATTATTATTTATTTTTACAACATCGGGCTTAGTATAAACTGGATAACTACCTTTAATTTCTTCTAAGGATTCGTATTTACCAAGCACTCCTGGAATAAATCTAGAGACAGCATCAACAGTAATGCCAGCAGCCAACTCGCCTCCAGAAAGCACAAAATCTCCAATGGAAATTTCTTCATCTGCCACATATTTAGCCACTCTTTCGTCTACGCCCTCGTAACGTCCGCAAATTAAAATCAATTGATCGTACTTTGAAAACCGTTTAGCTATTTTAGCATCAAACTTTTTCCCACGTAAACTGAATAAAATAACTCTGCTCTTAATTTTCTTTTTCTTACTTGTCGCTTGTCTCTTTATACTTTCCACTGCTTTAGCTATTGGTTCAACCTTGAACACCATACCAGGTCCTCCACCATAAGGTGTATCATCAACCTTGTTGTGTCTATCTAAAGTAAAGTCACGTAAATTGTGAACCTTTATAGATATGAACTTATTTTTTTGAGCTCTTTTTAATATAGACTCGCTGAAATAAGAATCTAAAATTTTAGGAAAAATTGTTATTATATCGAATTTCATTGTAAATAAAATATATCATTAAATAGTATAAATAAAAAATCCCCTGCCAGATGACAAGGAATTTTTATTGAGTAAGCTTAAAGTTTTAAATCTGCATTAACTTCGGTCTCACCAGAGAAAGAAGGTCTTTCTGGCCTTTGAAAGGTGGATCCTTCTGGTTCTTCAATCTTAAGATTGACTCTGGCATTATTTCTAATACCAACAATTCTTAAAAGAGAACGAACGGCTTTTGCTGTAGAACCTTGACGTCCTACTATAAGACCCATGTCTTGAGGAGCTACTTTCAAAATAAGCAAAACTCCCATTTCATCTACTTTCCTAGTAATTTCTACCTTGTCAGGATATTCAACTATAGACTTAACAAGATATTCTAGAAAGGCTTGATCGTTTGGATTATTAGCCATTTTCTGTAATTCTTAATTTACGGATTAAAATTGTCACGACCTTTCTTTTTAAGATTATAATTAATCTGCTTTTTCTTCTTTTTTCTTTTTAGACTTTTTATGAACAGGGATTTTTTTAGCAGAAACTATTTCAGCATCAACTAATAAATTATGAACCGTAGGAGATGCCTTAGCTCCAACTCCTAGCCAATAAAGAACTCTTTCTTTTTTAAAGTTTTTTTCACGGCTTTTTGGATCATACCATCCTAAACTTTCTGCTTGCTCACCCAATATTTTACTTCTTTTCTCACCAACTACCAGCCTGTAATAAGGTTGGTGCTTTTTCCCTTTACGTTGTAATCTAATCATTAACATAAGCTAGATTTTATATAAAAATATTAAAATCGTCAATGCCTTAAGAGATTTATCTTGCTATCTTACTTCAGCATTAACGTCAGTTATTAAAACTTTGATAATTTTTTGAACTTCCCTATCTACCTCTTGATCAGTAAGAGTTCTGCTGTTGTCCTGAAAAACAATCCTGAAAGTTAGACTTTTATTATCTCCAAATTTTTCATCTTCATAAAAATCCATTAAATCTACATCGTTAACATATTGAATGCTTGTTCTTTGTATTAAATTTAAAATATCCCCGACTCTCGTTTTTTTAGAAACTAAAATAGAAATATCTCTATTTATTGATGGGAACCTTGAAAGAGGTTCGTACTCTTTTTCTTCTGTTATACTGTTCGCTAATTTATCTAAGTCTATTTCAAGAACAGATCCATTCTTAGTATTTTTTAAAATACCTGCATACCCTAATGATTGACTCCCGGTCTTTATCTCTAATGAAGCATTATCCTCTAATAAGGAACATTTTAAGCTCAAATTAGGCATAAACCAATCAACTAAGCCCAGAGAGCCCAATAATCCATCAACTACTCCCTTAAGCTCTAAGAATGAATTTTTGTCTTGAATTGCGATACCTAAAATTGTTTTTTCTATTAAATTAAGAGATTCCCCAGTAGCAGAGCAAAGCTCGCTACGGGACTTCGCTTTTTTGGAAGATGCGTTTCCGAAAATTTTTCCTATTTCAAAAACTCTAACCGAATTATAAAATCTAGAATTATCATTTAAATTTTTTTCTAAATATTGCGCCAAACTATTTCGTAAATAAGAAAAATCTGCACTTAAAGGATTGAGAAGCTTTATAGCATTCTTAATTTCAAAAATTTCAGAAGGAGGTAATATTGATTTTTCTTGTGATATAAAAGAATAATTATACGTTTCACTATATCCAGTAGCAACTAAATATTCTCTTATTCTATCCTTAATAATTACAAGCTCTGTATCTTCGGAAATTTCAAGACAAACCCTGGGTGACATAACTGGTAATTCGTTAAAATTTTTAAATCTTGCAATCTCTTCTGCTAAGTCCTCTATTATATTCACATCATTTCTTAATGGCGGAACAGTAACTAAATTTTTAAAAATAGTAAATCCTAATTTAGACAATATTTTTTCAGCTTCAGTTTTTTTAATTTTTATTCCAATAATTTTTTCTATTTTAGCCAAATCAAACTTTATAACTTTTTTTAATTGTTTCTTAACATAAAAATCTTCTGTTTCATAAATTTTAGCTCCACATATTTCCTTGAGGAGTATAAGTGCTCGATTCATTCCCATTTCCACTAATTCTGGAGTTAAATTATGAGAAAAACTGACAGAAGCGTCTGTTCTTAGATTTAAATTCTTAGAACTTTGATAAATATTCATACTATCAAAATTAGCTGATTCTATTAATAATTTATCTGTCTTTAATGAAACTTCTGCATGTTTACCGCCTTTTATACCTGCTATCGCTAAAGGATAATCTTTATCAGCGATAACTAATATATTTTCATCAAGAGTAAATTCAGATCCATCAATTGTTTCTATTTTTTCTTTATTTTTAGCTTTTCTCACAATTAAACCGCCTACAACTTTATCAGCATCAAAAGCGTGAAGAGGTTGTCCAGTTTCCAACATTACATAATTCATTATATCTACCACATTATTTATAGATCTTAATCCACAAGTTTCCAGAATATCTCTTAGCCAACTAGGAGACTGTTCAATTTTAATATTGGTAACATAAGTAGCACTATAACGTGAACATAATTTTTTTTCTTTAATATTAACCCCAAAAACTCCCTTGTTTTTAAAATCTGGTTTAATTTTTTGATTAGTAGGGTCAATAAATTTTGTACCAAAAATAACAGACGCTTCTCTAGCAATACCTAAATGAGAAGCTACGCTAGAAAAACGACTAGTAATAGCAGGATTAGGAACTTCTATAATATCTCCTCCTAAATCTACTGCTTCAAAAGAATAAGTATTAAGCGCTTCTACAAGCGAAGGCTTATTATATTTTCCTGGAGCAAATTTTTTGATTAAGTTAAATGAAAATTTCATGTCAAATTAAAATTGATTTATAAATCTTAAATCACCATCATAGAACATTCTAATATCAGGAATATTATATTTAAGCATAGCAATTCTTTCCGTCCCTACACCAAAAGCAAATCCTTGGTACTTTTTAGGATTATAACCAACTGCTTTTAATACATTAGGGTGCACCATTCCCGCCCCCATAACTTCAAGCCAGCCCGATCCCGCACAAATATTACACCCCTTACCTCCACACTTAACACACTGAATATCAATTTCTAATCCTGGCTCTACAAAAGGAAAATAACTAGGTCTATATCTAATATTTATTTTTTTATTTTTACTAGAAGATCTTTTTCTAATGGAAAAAAGCTTATTAAAAAATTCTTGAACAATATATTTAAAATTAGAAAAATTTACATCTTCTCCTACCATCAAACATTCAATATGATTAAAATTAATTTCATGAGAAGCATCTGTGGCCTCATAACGAAAAACTCTTCCTGGGACTATAATGCGAAAAGGAGGATTGTGTTTTTCCATATATCTAATCTGCATAGGACTAGTATGTGTTCTAAGAAGTAAATTGTCGTTTATACCTTTAGATGGATTGCTAGACTTTTTAACCCAAAAAGTATCATGCATTTCTCTAGCAGGATGATTTTTGGGAATATTTAAAGCATCAAAATTATAATATTCGTTTTCTATTTCCGGTCCTCCATCACAAACTGAAAAACCCATATTTTTAAATATCTCAATAATTTCTTTCCCTATAATAGTAAGAGGATGCAAATGCCCTGTCTTAATTTTTTTGCCTGGGGTTGTAATATCTATGATAGGTGTCCTTTTTTTATCCAATAAATTTCTTATCTTTGTTTTAATAAAAATATCTATTTCATTTTTTAAAGATTGAGCCTTAGGACCAATAGTCCTTTTATCCTCAACAGACAAACTAGTCAAAGAACGCAAAATAGAAGATACTTCTCCTTTTCTTCCTAAGTATTTAATTTTTAAATTTTCCAAAGACTTTAAATCTAAGCACTGCTCAATTTCTTTCTTTGCTTGATTTTTAATATTTTCTATTTTTTTATGCATTATAATTATTATTGTTTTTAAAAAATATTATCTAAGTTTTAATTATAAGACTTTTAATTGATTTTAACCACTGTTTGTATAAGTTTCTTCTATTTTGCGTTCTATTAAAATATTCCGTCATATTTGCTTATAGTATTTCAAACATAATCAAAAAACAGATATTAAAACCTTGTGTTGTCTTTCTTCTTCGGACTCAATTGTTTTAAAAGTTAATAAATACTCACCTGAATTAAACCATATATGCGATAAAATAACTGATTCTCCTTCTATCTTTAATTCACCACTTTCTCTTTCTCCATCTAACCAATCAATACTATATTTTAACAAATCTTCTTGGTTATTTTTAATAGTAAAATACGCGCTTTGTCCTTTTTTAACCGAGTAAGTGACAATATCATCTTTTTTTAAAGAATCGTTCAAACTATTAACATCAAGCCCTGCTTTTTCTCCTAATTTTTCTATATTTTTTTCCACTTCTTTTTTTAACAAATTAAAAGCATATTCCTTGGTTTTTCCTACAATGGTAGATGTTAATTCTTGAGCTTTGTCCGTGGTAAAAGATATTAATTTATTGCTTTTTTCTTTTACTTCTTCCGAAGCAATAGACAAAAAATCAACTGCCTTGTTTTTAGTACTTCTGAATACTGAGGCGGTCGTAGATGCTATTCTCTCTTTATTTAAATCTAGTCCTGTAAAATCATAATCAAAATCATTGCTTCCTATTAATAAAAAACCTGCTGTTGCGCCGATCAAAACAATTCCAAAAATAATTCTAATAAACTTAAACATATAAGAATAATTATAAAATATTTCTTATTAGGAGTACAGGATTCAAGCTCTTAGTGTCGACGGGTGGAATCGAACCACCTACCTAAGCGTTATGAGTGCTTCGCTCTAACCAATGAGCTACGCCGACAATAAAAAATGTTGCGGGAGTTGGATTTGAACCAACGACCTCCTGGTTATGGGCCAGGCGAGCTACCGCTGCTCCATCCCGCTTAAATATGGTAAAATAAAGAAAAGAAAAAAGCAAATTTAAATTTATAAAATCATATGACAATAAAAACAGTAAATTTAATAATTAAAGAAGCTATTCTTCTTTTAGACACACCATACGAATATGCCGTCAAGTCAGAAAAAATACCAACTGTTTTAGATTGTTCTTCGTTCACACAATATGTTTTCAAAAAAATCACCAACAAAGATATAGGTAGAAGCACAATAATTCAAGCTAGCCAAGGTAAAAAAATTTCTAAAAAAAATATTAAACCAGGTGATTTAATTTTTTTTAGAGGAATACAAGGACACTATAATGATAAATTATTCCCTCCTAAAAAATACGGATATGATATAAATATTGGACACGTAGCTCTTTATATTGGAAACAAAATGGTAATACATGCCAATGGAAAAAAGAAAAAAGTTGTTAAGGAATCACTAGAAAAAGTACAAAAAAATAGCATTAAAATTGTAATAATAAGGAGATATTAATTTTTAAAAGCCCCATTATAGTAATTATTATAATGGGGCTTATTGTATCTTTATTTATCTAAAGGATTATGTATCTCATTGTACATTTCTGCTTTTAAGGCATGATATTCTCCTTTAAAATAACAATTCCAAAAATATCTAAATAATGATCCTTTCTCATGGAAATCAGAGATAGCTTTAATAGCAAGATATAACTGATCTTTTTCAAGACCATGCATTTTTGTAAGTTCTCCTGTGTATAAAAAAAAAATTAACTATTGATTTTATGTCACAGGATTTAGAATCTATAAGGCTAAAAACCCAAAGGACTTGTTTAACAACCTCATTCCCTCCCTCTTCTTTAGTCTTTTTTTGCCAACATTCAAACATCTTCACCTTATCAGTCATCACAGGCATAATTATCACCTCTCTTATTTTAAAAAGTTCTACATCATAGAATAAAACTTTTATAAGTTTAAGTCAAATAAAATAAATTCTCCTTATAAGAAATACGAATTTAAATTCAGTGCGCGGTAGATGGGATTTGAACCCACGATCTCCTCCGTGACAGGGAGGCGCATTAGGCCAGCTATGCTACTACCGCATATAAAAAATTGAAAATGTAAAAATCAAAATGGAAAATGACAATGTAAAATTTAAAATTAAAAATTCTCAAAATACTTCTAAATCTTAACTTTATACTTTCAACTTTCAACTTTCAACTTTTAACTTTTAACTTTTAACTTTTAACTTTTAACTTTTAACTTTTAACTTTTAACTTTTAACTTTTAACTTTTAACTTATTCAATATAAGTTATTCTTCTAATAAATTCAACTCAATAAAAGCTTTTTTGTAGGATTT